>JAKAQU010000142.1 GCA_021819535.1 Pseudomonadota bacterium
CGGTAGATCGCGGGGACTTGTCTGGTTGGCGGCTACGCCCAGGATTTCGTTCTCGGGCGTGGCCGGATGGGCGACAGGGTGGCTGATTTTCGACGCTATTTGCCGCATTATATGCCGCTTCCGCATCCTTCCTGGCGCACCACCGCCTGGGAGCGATCCCATCCCTGGTTCGGCGCCGAATTGTTGCCGGCGCTGCGCCGCACTGTCGCGAGGCTGTTGGCATGAGACGCGCGCTGCGCTGGCTGCTCGGTATTTTGCTGCTTGGCCTGCTCGCGCTCGCGGGCGCCGATTACCTCGTCTGGCGCTGGTCGGGCGGCTTGATCGGGGCCTATTACGCTGATTGGCGCACGGCGCGCGAGGCGGAGGGCTGGAAGGTCGAGAGCGGGGTGCCCCGGCTCACCGGCTGGCCGTTCGAGGCTCGGCTCATCGTGCCGGATTTCGCGCTCAAGGGCGGGGCGACGATGATGCCGGGCGGCATGTCGTTCGGCCTGCCTGAACTCGATCTCGCGGTCGCCATCACGGAGCCGCGCGATCTTCGCATCACGCCCGGTGGCACCGCGCGTGCCACATTCGCTTTCCTTCCCCCGCTCGCGATCGACGCCGCGGCGATCGCGTTGCATACGACGCTCACCGCCGCCGACGATGCCGCCCCGCTCGCCGGCGAGGCGCGGCAGGTGACGATTCGGCTCGATCAGATACCCAAAGATGCGGCGCAAGGGGTTGTGCTTGCGATAGACCGGATCGATTTTCTGCTCTCCGTCCCGGCCGCGCCGCCGAGCTTGACGCTCCATCTCCAGGCCAGCGGGATCGATTTGCCGCAAGCCGTCGCCTGGCCGTTCGGGCCACATATCGGCCGGTTTTCCTTCGATGCCAGGCTTGCACCGCTGCTCGCCGCGCCGGGCGCGGATTTCGCCGCAACCGAAGCCGCCTGGCGCCAGGCGGGTGGCGCGGTCAACCTCGCCGCAACCCTCACCGATTGGGGCGGGGCGACCATGTCGGGCGAGGCAAAGTTAGACCTCGATGACAGATTCAATCCAAAAGGCATTGGTTTATTGCACCTTATCGATCCAGATGCCGCTGTTGCCGGCCTCGCCCGGCAGGGCATGATCCCGCCCACCTCGGTACAAGCGATCGGTGCGGTTTTGCATCTGCTCACGCATCCGGCGACGGATGGCGGCAAACCGACGGTAGATCTGCCGCTCTCGCTCGCCGACGGCGTGGTTTCGGCCGGCGGCATTCCGCTGTTACGTCTCTCTGAAGCCGGTGTGAGCGCGCCATGAAGCCGCCACCCTTCCGCTATCAGCGCGCCGAGACCCTCGATCAGGCGCTTTTGCTGCTGAGCGCCGAGGGGGAGGCGGCGAAGCTTCTGGCCGGCGGGCAGAGCCTGATGCCGCTTCTCAATTTTCGTTTGCTCCGCCCGGCGGTGCTGATCGATATCAATCACGTCGCTGGCCTGGCCGGGATTTCGGAGACCGAGAGGGGGCTTCGCATCGGGGCGATGGCGCGGCATGCCATGATTGCCGAGGCGGCGCCGATCATGCGCCGGTTTCCGCTGATCGCGGCGGCGATGGAAGACGTCGGCCATCCCGCGATCCGCTATCGCGGCACCATCGGCGGCAGCCTCGCGCAGGCCGATCCGGCGGCGGAATGGCCGCTGCTCGCGGTGCTGCTCGACGCCCGTATCGAGACGCGCTCGCCGCGCGGGGAAGGGGGATACGAGGCGGCATCGTTCTTTCGCTCCGCCCTGACCACGGCGCTGGCGGCGGATGAGATCATCACCGGGGTCGAGTTCCCCTATCTTGCGCCCGGCAGCGGCTGGGGGTTTGCCGAACTCTCGCGGCGGCATGGCGATTTCGCGCTCGCTGCCGTTGCCGTCACCTTGGCGCGGGAAGAAGGGCGCGCGCGCGGGGTGCGCATCGCGATGCTCGGCGGCGGCGATACGCCGCGCCGCGCCGGAGCGGCGGAAGCAGCTCTGGAGGGAGAAGCCCCAGATGCGGCGCGCCTTGCTGCCGCGATCGCGGCGCTGCGCGCGGCGGCCGATCCGCATGGCGATCTTCACGCCTCCGCCAGCTATCGGCGGGAATTGCTCGGCGTCCTCGCCGGCCGCGCCATCACCGATGCCTGGCGGCGCGCGGGCGGCCAAGCCTAGCCCAGATCGCGGATCGTGCCCGATGGGCGGTGATCTGCTATGTCTCGTCAGGACGGCGGAGCGAGAAGCCGGCGCCGCGGATGCTGTGCAGCATCGGCGCCTCTTCCGCGGCGTCGAGCTTGCGGCGGAGCTTGCCGATATGGACATCGACCACATTGGTATGCGGCAGGAAACGGTAATGCCAGACATCTTCGAGCAACATGCCGCGCGTCACCACCTGCTCGGCGTGACGCATCAGATATTCGAGCAGTTTGAACTCGGTCGGGAGGAGATCGATCATCCGCGCCCCACGCTGCGCGGTGCGGCCGATGAGGTCGAGCACCAATGGGCCGATGCGCAGCACCGTCTCCGGCGAGGCAGCCGGGCGGCGGAGCAGCGCCTCGATGCGGGCGGCGAGTTCGACGAAGGCAAAGGGCTTGACGAGATAGTCATCCCCGCCGGCCTTCAGCCCGGCCACCCGCTCATCGACCGCGCCAAGAGCGCTCAGGAGCAGAACCGGGGCGGAAACCCCCTTTTTCCGCAGCGTCTGCAAAACCGCGAGCCCGTCGCGTTCGGGCAGCATACGGTCGAGGATCAGGAGGTCGAACCCTTTTTCGCGCGCGGCCGCTTCGCCGGTGGGGCCGGTCGCGACGTGAGTGATGCGATAGCCGCGCGCGGTGAGATCGGCGACGATTTCGGCCGCCAGTTCCAGATCGTCCTCGACCAGCAGAATGGCAGCCCCTTGGGTCGGGGCTTTGGCCATCGTGCCGGCCGGCATCGCCGCCTCGGTCATCTGCGTCATTCCTCTCCCGCGCCTCTGCGGCGACAGCGTGATCAAGTTTCCGTCAGCAAAATCGCGCAAACCGGACCATTCCTCCATTAAAAGGTGATTTAACCCGATGCCGAGCGACACCCTTGCTGCCCCGCCTTCCGCGCCACGCGCCGGGCAAGCCGAGGGGTTTCAGAAATCCGCGCTGCCCGAAATCGTCCGCACCGCGAGTTTTCGCCTCGCACTCGGCTTCGTCGTCGCCTTCGCCGCCTCGACCTTTCTGTTGTTTGCCTTCATCTACTGGCAGACGGCGGTATTCGAGACGAGGCGCATCGACCGCTTCATCCTCCGCGATTCCCTCGCCGCAGCGCGCGCGACGCCAGACGAGCTTGCCCGCATGCTCGGGCCGCGGCTTTCACGTGACTTCCACCGCCTTACCTTCGCCGCACTCTTCGATGCCGAGGGCCGTGCGCTCGCCGGCAATCTCGTCGAATTGCCCGCCGATCTCCCCGCCGATGGCAGGCCGCATGCCGCCGAGCTTCACATCGATGACGGCAATGGCGGGCAGGTGGAAACGGTGCGCGCCATCGCCCGCCGGATACCGACCGGCGAGACCTTCCTGATCGCCCGCAGTGTCGGCGATATCGACCAGCTTCGCCGCACCGTGTTGCGCGCGCTCGGCCTCAGCCTCATTCCGGCGACGATGCTCGCGCTTGCCGCCGGCATTTTCCTCAGCCTCCGGGCGCTGCGGCGGGTGAAGGACGTGCATGAGACGATGGCGCGCATCCTCTCCGGCGACCTCCATGAGCGTCTGCCGATCCGCGGCACCGGCGATGATTTCGACCGCCTGAGCAGCGGCGTCAACCGCATGCTGGATGAGATCGGGCGCCTCCTCGATCAGCTCAAGGGCATCGGCAACGACATCGCCCATGATCTCAGAACGCCGCTGACGCGGGTCAGGGCCCGCCTTGAGCGGGCGCGCGACGCCGATGCCGGCGCCGGGCCAGAGGACGCCGCCCGGCTCGCGCGCCTGGAGGACGCGATCGATCGCGCCATTCTCGGCCTCGATCAGACGCTCGGCATCATCACCGCGCTTTTGCGCATCGGCGAGATCGAGGCGCGACGGCGGCGAAGCGGCTTCGCCGAGGTCGATCTCGCCGCCATCGCCCGCGAGATCGAGGAGCTTTATGCCCCGATCGCCGAGGAGCAGGGCATCCGCTTCGAACTCGTGCTCGCGGAAGTGCCGATGATCATCGGCGATCGCGACCTGATTTTGGAGGCGATCGCCAATCTCGTCGGCAACGCGATCAAATTCACACCTGCCGGCGGCTCGGTGCGGCTCGCGCTGCTGGCCGGGCCGGATGGGCCGATCGTGCGGGTGAGCGACACCGGCCCCGGCATTCCGCTCGCTGAGCGTGGCGAAGTTCTGAAGCGTTTCTATCGCTCGGACAAGAGCCGGCATATCGAGGGCAGCGGGCTCGGGCTCAGCCTGGTCGCCGCGATCATCGATCTGCACGGGTTTCGCCTCGCGATCGGCGATGCCGAGCCCGGCGCGGTATTCGAAATCCTCTGCCAGGAGCTTTCTGTATCCTGAACGACGGCGATCAGCTCGGCGCCAGCACCGTTTTGCGCATGAACGGCACCAGGGCGATGGCGATGACGAAAGCGATCATGATGGCGTGGAAGGCATCGGCGAAGGCCAGGGTCGCTGCCTCGCGATAGGTGAGCAGCCATAAATGCTTGAGGGCCGCGGCATGGCCCGCGGCTGCCGAGCCGAGGGCCGCGCTGTCGTTGCGGACAAAGCCGGCGAGAAGCCGCGCGGTTGCGCCATGCCCGGGGGTTAGGGTCGAGGCCAGTCTGAGAAAATGAAAATTGGTGCGGTCATTGAGGACCGCGCCTGAGACCGCGATCCCGACCGCGCCGCCAAGATTGCGCATCATGTTGAAAAGCCCGCTCGCGTATTTCAGGCGCTCCGGCGGCAGACTGCCAAGGCCGAGCGTCACCGCCGGTGCGATCGCGAAAACCTGCGGAAAACCACGAAAGATTTGTGGCCACAGCAATTCGTTCCGTCCCCAGTCATGGGTGATGAAGCCGAAACGCCACATCGAAAGACCAAAAAGCGCCAGACCGAACATCATCAGCCAGCGAAGATCGATGTGCCGTCCGAGCACCATGTAGAACGGTGTGCCGATGAGAGCCGCAAGTCCCAGCGAAAACATCGCAAGCCCCGTCTGCCAGGCGCTGAAGCCACGCACATAGCCGAGAAAAAGCGGGGTCAGATAGATCGTCGAGAATATGCCGATGCCGGTGATGAAGGAGACGATGCAGCCGATGAGAAAATTGCGGTTGCCGAGCGCGCGGAGATCGACGACCGGATTGGCGCCGACGAGACTTCGCCAGACGAAGAGGAGACCGGCGATGGCGGCGATCGTGGCACAGATCGCGATCGTCCGGTCGCTGAACCAGTTCCAGCGCGCGCCCTCTTCGAGCACATATTCGAGATTGCCGAGCCCGATGGCGAGCAGCCCCATGCCCAGATAATCTGCGCCTTTGAGAAGGGAGAGATCGGGACGATCGATATCGATGAGAAGGGCTGTGGAAGTCGCAACCATGAGTCCGGGCACGAGATTGACGTAAAACAGCCAGCGCCAGTCGAGCGTATCGGTGATCCAGCCGCCGGCGATCGGGCCGAAGGCGGGCGCGATCGCGGCGATGACGCCGATCACCGCGGCGGCGAGGAGCCGGCGCTGCCCCTGGAAGAAATGGAAGGCCGAGGTGAACACGGTCGGGATCATCGAGGCGCCGAGCAGCCCTTGGAGCGCGCGAAAGACGATCATGGAATGGATGCTCCAGGCCGCGCCGCAGAGGAGGCTCGCCAGCGTAAAGCCGGCGGCGGAGAGGGTGAACAGCCAGCGCGTCGAAAATACGCGTGTCAGCCAGCCGGAGAGCGGAATGACGATGATTTCGGCTATGAGATACGCCGTCTGCACCCAGCTTATGTCATCCTGTGCCGCGGACAAGCCGCCGCCGATCTCCTGAAGCGAGGATGCGACGATCTGGATATCGAGAAGGGCGATGAACATGCCGAGACACATCATCGCAAAAGGAAAAATCACGCTTTTCGGCGCATTGCCGCTCATGGCGCCGCAGACGCGCGCGTGTCGACCTCGACCTTGGTAGAAAGACCGGGGCGAAGCAGGCCGAACTTCGCGCCGTCACCCTCAAGAGCGATCCGCACCGGCACGCGCTGGACGATTTTGGTGAAATTGCCCGTCGCGTTCTCGGCTGGCAGCACGGAAAACACGGCACCGGTGGCTGGGGCGATACTTTCCACATGACCGTGGATGACCTGGTCGGGGAGGACGTCGGCGATGATGGTGGCCGGCTGGCCCAATGTCATGCGGGCGATCTGGTCTTCCTTGAAATTGGCATCGACCCAAAGCCCGGCGCTCGGCACGATGGCGATGAGCGGCGTCCCGGCGGTGACGAAGGCGCCGAGCTGTGCCGCGCGGTCGCCGATATAGCCGTCGATCGGGGCGCGAAGTTCTGTATAGCCGAGATCGAGGGCTGCGGCGCGCAGCGTCGCCTCGGCCTCATGGATCGCCGCTCGTGCCTCGTTCATGCGTGCTTCAAGGATGTTGAGCTGCTGGCGCGCCGCCTCGACTTCGGCTTGCGCGGCATTCAGGGAGGCATGTGCTTCTTCTGCCGCGGTCCGCGATTTCTCGGCATCCTGCACCGTTGCGGCGCTTGCGTGCACGAGCGTGCGATAGCGGGCGGCGTCGGCAGTGGCGAAGGTGGAGCGGGCGCTGGCGGCGGCGGCATCGGCCTCGCGATGACGTACCACCGATTCCTGCTGCCTCACCTCCGCGACGACACTGGCGAGCGCCGCCTCGCGCTCGGCGACCACGGCCTCGGCGCGGTCGAAGGTGGCGCGGAAATCACGATTGTCGAGCAGGATCAGAAGATCGCCGGCTTGCACGCGCTGGTTATCGGCAACCAGGATCTTGGCGACGAACCCCGAGACGTGCGGGGCGATGGCGGTGACATTGCCGCTGACATAGGCATCGTCGGTGGTTTCGATGAAACGCCTGATCCGCCACCACTCGGCGCCATACCAGGCCGCCGCCCCCAGCGCCGCGAGACCGAGGATGAGCAAAAGGAGCCGTTTGCCGGAAGCTCTGGCGGCGCCGGTCTCGATCCCGCCCTCCAACACGCGCTCGCTCATCAAATCCCCCTCAAAGCCGGAGCCGGCTTTGCGGATCCGATTTGCCTCAGTTACGCGGCCAAGGCCGCTCCGATGATGGTGAAAGACGCCATTGATGAAAGGGCCACAATCGTTACCCAAAAAATTAATAATTTCAATATAAAATTAGTTTTTGGAAAACGGTGTGGTCAAAAAATGATTTTACCCGGCGGCGC
>JAKAQU010000143.1 GCA_021819535.1 Pseudomonadota bacterium
GTCCCGCTTTCATTACGCCTTGATCATATAGCCACCATCGACCGGAATGCCGGCGCCGGTGACGAAGTCGGAAGCGGGGCTGGCGAGAAAGACGGCAGCACCCGCGAGATCGCGAGGCTCGCCCCAACGCGCCGCCGGCGTGCGGGCGAGGACATGCTCGTGCAACCCCTCGACGACCCGGCGCGCGGTTTTGGTCATATCGGTATCGATCCAGCCGGGCAGGATCGCGTTGACCTGGATATTGTCGCTGGCCCAGGCGGTAGCGAGCGCTTTCGTCAACTGCAAAACGCCGCCCTTGGTCGCCGCATAAGGCGCGCTGTAGGGGGCGGCGAGCACCGACATCACCGAACCGATATTGATGATTTTCCCGCCGCCGCCCCGCTTCATCACCGGGTGCGCGGCTTGCGAGGCGAAGAACACGCTGGAGAGATTGGTCTCCAGGATCGTGCGCCATTCGTCCTCGGTATAGGTTTCGGGGGCTTTGCGAATCGAGACGCCAGCATTGTTGACCAGGATGTCGAGCCGGCCGAATTTTTCCACCGCGGTCGCGACCAGGGTTTCGCACTCGCTCTTCTGGGTCACGTCGGCGCCGAGGAAGGCGGCCTTATCGGGGCCGAACCCGGCGACCGCAGCGGCGCCTTTTTCCTGATTGCGCCCGACCAGCAGCAATTTTGCCCCGGCGGCGACGAGCCCCTCGGCGATGCCGAGCCCGATACCGCCATTGCCGCCGGTGACGGCAGCGACTTTGCCGGAGAGATCGAACGAAGTCATGCACTGATGTCCTTTCTTGCCAAGGCGCGGAGCGAGAATTTCTGGATTTTCCCGGTCGATGTTTTCGGCAGCGGCCCGAAGGTGACGATGCGCGGGCATTTGAAATGGGCGAGCCGGGCGCGGCAGAAGGCGATGATGTCCTCGGCCGCAACCGCGCCGGCGTCCTCGCGCAGGGTCACGAAGGCGTGCGGCACCTCGCCCCATTTTTCGTCCGGATGCGCGACCACGGCGGCTTCGAGCACGGCGGGGTGGCGAAACAGGGTCTCCTCCACTTCGAGCGAGCTGATATTCTCGCCGCCGGAGATGATGATGTCCTTGGCCCGGTCCTTGATCTCGGCATAGCCGTCGGGATGGAGAACGGCGAGGTCGCCGGTATGGAACCAGCCGCCGGCGAAGGCGGCCTCGGTCGCCGCCGGGTTTTTCAGATAGCCCTTCATCACCGTATTGCTGCGCAGCATCAATTCGCCGAGCGTCTCGCCATCGGCGGGAACGCTCGTCATCGTCGCCGGGTCGAGAACCGCCATATCGGCGAGCAGCGGATGGGGCACGCCCTGGCGCGCCATGAAGAGGGCCTTCTCGGCGATCGGGAGGGCGTCGCGTTCCGGCTGCCAGGCGTTCACCGTCGCCGGACCATAGGTTTCGGTCAGGCCGTAGAGGTGATGGACCTCGAAACCGAGCGCCTCCATCCGCTCGATCACGATCGAGGGCGGCGCGGCACCCCCGGTCATGATATGGATGCGGCGCTCGAAACGCTGGCGCACGCTCGCGGGGGCGTGGATCAGCATGTTGAGGACCACCGGCGCGCCGCAGAGATGGGTCACGCCGTGTTCGGCGATCATCGGGAAGATCAGGGCGGGATCGACACGGCGGAGACAGACATGCGCACCCCCGGCCAAGGTCACGCTCCAGGTGAAGGTCCAGCCATTGCAATGAAACATTGGCAGCGTCCAGAGATAGACGCTCTCCGCCGTGAGGCCGAATTCGAGCGCCATCGCGGTCGCGTTGAGATAGGCGCCGCGATGATGGGTCACGACCCCCTTGGGATCGGCGGTGGTGCCGGAGGTATAGCCGAGCCCGATCGCATCCCATTCATCCTCGGGCAGAAGAAGCGAAAACGCGGGATCACCGCCGGCGAGGAAGGCCTCGTACTCGGTCGCCGCGAGCGCGGGAAGGCCCGGCATGTCGGCGTCAGCGATGTCGATCAGGTGCGGCGGGTCGGCCATTGCCGCGAGCGCCCGGCTCACATTCGGCGCCAGTTCGCGATCGGCGAGGAGGATCTTGGCTTCCGAATGACGGAGGATGAATTCGATGCCCGCGGAATCGAGCCGAGTGTTGATCGGGCAGAGCACGGCGCGGAGGCCAGGCACGGCATAATGCGCCTCCAGAAGGGCCGGCACGTTGGGCGCGATCACGGCGACGGTATCGCCGGGCCCGACGCCCTTCTCCGCCAGCGCTGACGCGAGGCGCCGGCTGCGCGCCAGCATCTCGGCATAGGTGATGCGGCGCGCGCCGTGGATGATGGCGGTGCGCCTGCCCCAAAGGCGGGCCGCGCGGAGCAGGAATGAGAGCGGCGAGAGCGGCACGAAATTAGCGGAATTACGCGGCAGATCGCGGTCATGCATGGCGTCCCCTCCCCTCCGGTGCCATTAGAGCGGGTTGAGGGCTCGCGGTAAAGGAAGGGGCCGTCTTCTTTCGACTGCCGCAGGGGGAAGAGAAATACCCCTCCGTTTCCGCCGCTGTCAGACGCGCTCGCGCGGGATTTCCTTTCGCACACGCAGTGCTCTAGCCTTGGGGCATGACGATTCGTGGCCGAGGTGTGCAATCGGTCGAGATTGCCGGACGGATCCTGGAGGCGCTGACACATGCCGGACGGGCGATGATGCTGCGTGACCTTGCCGCCGGGGCGGAAATCACGCCGGCGCAGGCGCATGCCTATCTTGTCAGCCTGCGCAAGCTCGGCCTCGTCGAACAGGACGGCGCTTCCGGCCGCTATCGCCTCGGCCCATTCGCGCTCCGCCTCGGCCTCGCCCGGCTTCGCGTGCTCGACCCGCTGCGCATGGCCGCCGAGACCATCGGCCAGATTTCCGACCAACTCGATCTGATGGTCGCGATCTCCGTCTGGGGTGATCACGGCCCGACCGTGGTGCAAGTGCACGAGGCGGCGACACAGGTGCATGCCAATGTGCGCGCCGGGACAGCGTTTTCTCTCACCGGCACCGCGACCGGCTGGGTCTTCGCCGCCTTCGCGGCCCCGGCCCTCGTCGAAGACCTTATCGCCGCCGAGATCGCCAATCCCGCTCACAGCCAGCGGGTCGCCGCCGGTATGCGAATAGAAGAGGTGCGGGGGATGATCGAGCGCGTGCGTGCTCTCGGTTATGCGACGACGGCGGATGCCCCCGTGCCCGGGGTGAGCGCGATCTGCGCCCCGGTGTTCGACCATGGCGGACAAATCGCCTTCGTGGTCACGGCGATAGGGCCCTCCGGTCTCGTCGATCTCCGCGCGGAAAGCCCACAGATCGCGATACTGCGCAGCTATGCCGCAACGCTTTCCAATCAGCTCGGCCAAGAAGCGCCGCTCAACCCGCCGCCTCGCGCGCTGGCACCGCTTGCACCCTTTCTGCCATGTGACGCGCCGCGATGAAACCGAAGGTCATCGCCGGGCCCAGCGTGATGCCGCCGCCGGGATAATTGCCCCCCATGATGCTGGCGAGATCGTTGCCGGCGGCGTAGAGCCCCGGAATGGGCACGCCGCCCTCATCCAGCACCCTCGCATGCGCATCGCCCCTGATCCCGGCAAAGGTGCCGAGATCGCCCGGCACCAGCTTGATGGCATAGAAAGGCGGTGTAGCGAGCGGACCGACGCACGGGTTCGGATGGTGTTTGGGGTCGCCGAGATAACGGTTATAGGCGGTGCTGCCACGGGCGAATTCGGGATCCTCCCCGCGCCGCGCGGCAATGTTGTAGCGAGCGACGGTATCCGCGAGCACCGCGGCATCGATCCCTGCCCGCACCGCGAGTTCGCCGAGTGTCGCCCCACGGAGCAGATAGCCCGAGCGTAGCGCCGGGCCGAGCGGCACCGGAAAGGGTTTGACGAAGCCGAGACCATAATGGCGAAGCGTAGGGTGATCGGCGAGGAGGAAGGCCGCGCATTCCTCACCCGCTGGAATCGCCCGCTGCATCGCCTGGACGAAATCGTGATAGGAATCGGCCTCGTTGCAGAATCGCCGCCCTTCTCGGGTCACCGCGATGACGCCGGGCTTGGCGCGATCGATGAAATGGGGAAAGACGCCGAAGCTGCCGTCTCGCCGCGGCACGCGCGAGACCGGCACCCAGGCGGCGGCGTTGGGAAGATCGAGGGTGAGGGCAGCGCCGGCGTGTTCGGCGAGCGCGAGGCCATCACCGGTGTTTTCCTCCGGCGCCGGCGAGAAATGTTCCCGCCCGGACGGTGCGTGCGGGAACAACGCTTTGCGCCGGGCGGGATCCTGCGGAAAACCGCCGCAGGCAAGGACGACACCGGAGCGCGCCTCGACACGGATCGGCGCGCCGCCACGCAGAACGATGGCGCCGCGCACCTCCCCTCCCTCGCGGATCAATGATTGGACCGGCGCCGAAAGCCAAAGCGGAATGCCAAGATCGAAAGCCGATTTAGCGAGCCTTGCCGCCAGCGCATTCCCGTTGGTGAGGCGCATGGCGCGACCATGACGCAAGCGGTCACGCCCGTAACGCAGCAGAAGCCGCGCGACATAGGCGGCGGAGACCGGCGAGCGGGTGACATTGAAGAAATGCAGCAATTCCGCGCCGGAGCCGATCATCATGCCGAGAAAGGTGATTTCGCTGAGCGGCGGGCGGAGATTCCTCGCGTTCCGCCCCAATTCCCGGGCATCGAAGGGGGCCGCACAAATCGAGCGCCCGCCGGGCACGCCACCCGGAGCATTCGGGTGATAATCCGAAAATTGTGGACCAAGAACGAATTTAACCGCCGTCTCGCGCTGAAAAAACGCAACCATCTCGGGCCCGGCGGCGAGAAACGCATCGACGCGCGCGGCATCAAAGAAATTCCCCGCCTCATGGGCAAGGTAGCGCCGCGCCGCCTCGGCTTGATCGGTGATCCCGGCTTGGCGCGCCAGCGGATTGCCGGGAATCCAGAGCCAGCCGCCAGAGCGCGCGGTGGTGCCGCCATAGACCGCGGCCTTCTCGGCAATGATGACATCAAGGCCCAGTTTTCGCGCCGTTACCGCAGCGGCAAGCCCCCCGGCACCCGATCCCGCCACCAGCACGTCGCAGCGCACCGTCTCCATCGCCATCATGACGTTTCTCCCATGGATAAATTCGTCTATTGCGAAGATATTCGGTATTAAGTAAATTGACAACCGCAAGGACGTGCCGATCGAATGGCGCGCCATCCACAAAATCTCCGGGAGGCAGGATCCAAGCTCATGATACAAAAGACATCTCGCACGACACGATGCGGCCCAACGCGACGCACGCTCGCCCGGGGCGGCCTCGGTCTGCTCGCACTCCCTTTCATCCGCCCGGCCCGCGCCGCTGAGCCGCTTCGCCTCGGCGTTTTGGTCGATATGTCGAGCTGGGGCCGTGATACCGGCGGCCCGGCCTCGGTGGTCGCGGCGCAAATGGCTGCCGAGGAAATGGGTGGTGTGGTGGCAGGCCTGCCGATCGAAATTCTCGCCGGCGATCATCGCATGAACCCCGATCTCGGCGTGCAGATTAGCCGCGATTGGATCGATAATCGGAACGTGCAAGCCATCGTCGACGTTCCGAATTCAGCACTCGGCCTTGCGGTTTCTGGGTTCTGCCTGAAAAGAAACCGCCTCGCGCTGCTCTCCGGGCCGGGCGCGAGCGCCATCACCAATCAGGCTTGCAACGCCAATACCGTGCAATTCACCTACGATACCTATGCCCTCGCCCACGTCACAGGGGCTGCAATGGTCGCCGGCGGGGCGAAGACCTGGTTCTTCATCACGGCCGATTACGCCTTCGGCCATCAATTAGAGGCGGATGCGACTGCGTTCATCGAAAAAGCCGGCGGAAAAGTGCTCGGCCACGCCCTGCACCCAACCGGGACCAGCGATTTTTCCTCGGCGCTACTGGCGGCGCAGGTATCGAAGGCCGATGTCGTCGCGATCGCCAATGCCGGACAGGATACCGACAACACCGTCAAGCAGGCGGCGGAATTCGGCGTCGGCCAGCATCTCAACGGCCAGCGCATCGCGGCCCTTCTGATGTTCATCTCCGATGTCCACGCCGTCGGCCTCAAAATAGCCCAGGGAACGATGCTGACCACGGCTTCGTATTGGAATCTCAATGCCGAAACCCGCGCCTGGTCAGAGCGGTTTTTCGCCCGCACGCACGTCATGCCGACGATGGAGCAGACGGGAACCTATGGCGTTGTACTCCACTATCTCAAAGCGGTCGCCAAAGTCGGAACCGACCCGCAAGCGGTGATGGCGGCGATGCGCGAGATGCCGATCAATGATGCGTTCGTGAAAAACGGCTATCTCCGCATCGATGGGCGGGTGATTCGCGATATGTATCTCGCGCGGGTAAAATCACCGGAAGAATCGAAAGAGCCTTGGGATTACTATGAAATCATACGCACCGTGAAGGGTGAGGATGCGTTCCGCCCGCTCGCCGAAAGCGTCTGCCCCCTGGTCAAGAAAACCTGAGCGGCCACCATCGCGGCGCCGCACGAGATAAGAACGGAAAAGAAAGCACATGAGCCAATTTGCTAGCACGGCGGATCTCGCCGAGAAAAAAATCTCCTTCGAGGAACTCGGTCCCGGGCTCTATGGCTATACCGCCGAGGGCGATCCCAATTCGGGTGTCGTGATCGGCGATCGCTCGGTTCTCGTCGTCGATGCCCAGGCGACGCCACAAATGGCCGCCGATGTCATCGCGCGCATCCGCACCATCACCGACAAGCCGATCCGCCATGTCGTGCTGTCGCATTATCACGCCGTACGCGTGCTCGGTGCGAGCGCCTACGAAGACGCCGAGATCATCGCCTCCGATGTCACCAACGGCCTCATCGAGGAGCGGGGTGCAGCCGACATGGCGAGCGAGATCGGCCGTTTTCCACGGCTTTTCCGTGGCCGCGCCTCGATCCCCGGTCTCACTCATCCGCATCTCGTCTTTCACGACCGCATGACGCTCAAGCTCGGAAAACGGCGTGTCGAGATCATCCATATCGGGCGTTCGCATACCGCCGGCGACACCATCGTCTGGCTGCCGGAGGAAAAAGTTCTCTTCGCCGGCGATACGGTCGAATTTGGTGCAACTCCCTACTGCGGCGATGCCCATTTCACCGACTGGCCGGCAACCCTCGAAAAACTGCGGGCATTCGGCGCCGAGCGGCTGGTGCCGGGGCGCGGGCGTTCCCTGATCGGCCGCGATGAAGTCGAGGAAGGGATCGCCGGCACCGCAAACTTCACCGCCGATCTCTTCGCGATCGTCAAAACGGGGGTTGCGAAGAAACTGCCGCTTCACGAAATTTATGCCCAGGCGATG
>JAKAQU010000144.1 GCA_021819535.1 Pseudomonadota bacterium
GTCGCGCAGCACCTGAAGCCAGGAACCGATGTAGTCGGCGTGCCGCACGGTCGGCACGATGCCGAGGCTCGCGCAGAGGAATGCCGCCGTCATCTCGGCGACCAGTTCTTCCTTGGCGTAGCTCGCGGAGCCGAATCCACCGGACATGTCGCGGGCCAGCCGAGGGGCCGCGCCCGACCAGTGGCCGAGCTCATGGAGAGCCGTGCGATGCCAGTTCACCGGCTCGAAATAGGCTTGCGGCGGTGGCACCTGGATGAAGTCGCCAATCACCGAATAGAACGCGCGATCGCCGCCGATCCGGATGTTGGCGCCACTGGCCCGGATCAGCGCCTCGGCTTGCGGCAGGATGAGGCCCTCGGGAACCGGCGGTGCCGTGGATGCGACCGCGTCGGGCAGGCCTTCGCACTGATCGGTGTTAAACACCGTGAAGCGCTTGAGGAACGGGATGGCGCTCGGCTCGTCGCCGTCGCGGTCGGCGCGCTCGCGCTCGGCCTCGGGCACGAAGCGATCGGCATAGACCACCGTGGTGCCGCGCTCGCCCTTGCGGACGTTGCCGCCGAGCGTGAGCGCCTGGCGGAAGGTCAGCCAGGCCTGGCCGGAATAGCCGCGCTCGATCACCCCGCCCCAGAGGATCAGCACGTTGATCCCCGAATAGCGCCGGCGGATTCGACAACGCGGTGCCTTTTGCAGCTGGCGACTGAGCGAGCCACGCGCTCGCCAGCGCGAGTGGCGGAGGTGCAGCGAAGTAACTTGTATTGCGTCGCGCTACACATTACAAATTCTACGTGCTGGCGGCCCAATCCTCGGCCATCGCACCCGAGCGGAGGGTTTCATGACGGAAATGGACGGCGTTCCCCATCCCGGAACACGCATCAGGGAGGAGGTCATCCCCAGGGGAATGTCGGTCACCAAAGCGGCGCAACTTCTCGGGGTTGGCCGCCCCGCCTTGTCCAATCTGCTGAATGGCAAAGCCGCTTTGTCCCCCGACATGGCGGCCCGTCTCGAAAAGGCCTTCGCCATCCCGCGCGAGGATCTGATGGCCATGCAGGCTCGCTATGACGCCGCGCGGGCAAAGAAAATGCCGGCCCCCGCCACTGCCAGGGCACTCGTGCCGAAGTTTCTCGCGATCACGGCGTGCGACATCGAAAACTGGGCTCCGCTTATCAAAGCGCGCAGCCGCCTCGCGGTTTTGCTGCGAACGCTGGTTCATTCGACGGGTAACGACCTCGCGAAAGTCGATTTCCCCGGTAATGACGACGCCGAGCGCCCTGGCTGGGATGGGTGGGTTGAAGCCGGTGCGGCAAATTCCTGGGTGCCCGAAGGGCGCTCGGGCTGGGAGTTTGGCACCAACCAGGACATCACAAGCAAAGCCAACCGTGACTTTGACAAAAGGGTGAAGGCGATCGAGGGAAAAGCGAGCGCCGATACCAGCTTCGTGTTCGTCACGCCGCGCCGGTGGCCGGGCAAGACTCAATGGGTTGCCGAAAAACAGACGGCGCGACGCTGGAAGGACGTGCGCGCCTATGACGCAAGCGACCTCGAACAATGGATCGAACAATCGCTGCCGGCGCAGGCGTGGTTCGCCAATGAAACGGGGAAACCTGCCGATGGCGTTCGCTCGCTCGATAGATGCTGGTCGGACTGGGCCGATGTCGCCGACCCGCCACTAGTCGGCAAGTTGTTCGACACCGCCATCGCGGTAGCCAAGCCGATCATGATCCAGCGCCTTTCCGCTCCTCCGGGCTGTCCGATACTGATCGCCGCGGATTCCACCGGGGAAGCGCTTGCCTTCCTGGCGCAGTTGTTCGGAGAGTCAGGCGACGAGAAATTGGCAGCTTATCGCGACCGTGTGCTGGTGTTCGATCAGCCGGACGTTTTGCGGCGTCTGGCGTTGGGTGCGCCCGGCTTCATCCCGGTCGTTTGCACGCGCGAAGTCGAAACAGAACTGGCCTCTCATGCGCGATCAATGCACGCGATCATCCTCTATCCGCGCAACGTGGTGACGATCACGCCCCACATCGTTCTTCAACCGGCCGATTATAGAACATTCAACACTGCGCTGGAGACAATGGGGAAAAATCACGATGAGCGCGCGCGGCTCACCCGCGAATCCGGCCGGTCGCTGACCGTTCTCCGCCGCCGGCTGGCGAATGTCCCGGCGATCCGAACCCCGTCCTGGGCGAGAGATCGCAATATCGCCGCGTCCCTCATACCGTTCATGCTGGTTGGCACATGGCATAGCGAGAACGAAAGCGACAAATGTCGTCTGGAGCGTCTGTCCGCATGCCGATACGAAGACCTCGAACGGCGCTGCCAGGAACTGGTGCAAATAGAGGACGCGCCTTTGTGGTCGGTGCGCGCCTTCCGCGGCGTTGTTTCGAAGCTTGATCTGCTGTTCTCGATCGCTGACGCGATAACGAAAGCCGATTTGGATCAGTTCTTTGAGCTTGCTGGCATGGTTCTGGGTGAAGATGATCCCGCGCTCGACCTCCCGGAGAATGAGCGCTGGCTGGCCCCGCTTTATGATAAGACACGTGCGTTTTCAGGGCCTTTTCGTGCCGGGATCGCGGAGACGCTGGTTCTTCTCGCGGTGCATGGCGGGGAGCTTTTTGATCGGCGGCTTGGCGTCGATATCGAAAGTCTTGTGGCGCAGCTCATGCATAAATTGCTGCCGACCCCGCTGACGACACGCATCCTCGAAGCCAATGAGCCTGATCTGCCGATTTACGCGGAGGCAGCGCCCGAGACATTTCTCTCCATCCTCGAAAAGGATTTGGAAACCGCCGAGCCAGCGGTTCTCGGGCTTTTGCGCCCGGTGGACAGCCAAGCCTTCGGCGTCAGCCCGAGCCGCTCCGGCCTCCTCTGGGCGTTAGAAAGCCTCGCCTGGAATCCTGCGACCTTGCCGCGTGCCGTGCTCATCCTGGCGCGGCTGGCGGAAATCGAGATCAAGGATAATTGGATGAACAAGCCGATCCACTCCCTGGAAGCGATCTTCCGCTCGTGGATGCCACAAACGGCGGCGGGCCTCGAAGCGCGCACGACCCTGATGAAGACATTGGCCGAGCGCTTTCCCGAGGTTGCGTGGACACTTTGCCTGTCGCATTTCGACCGTCTCGGCGGCCCGGGGCACTATAATTACAAGCCGCGCTGGCGCACGGATGGGTATGGGTTCGGCGAACCGATTACCAATGCAAACCAGGTCCAACCGTTTCTCCTGGCGATCGCCGATATGGCGCTGAATTGGGGAGAGTATTCCCATGCGAAGCTCGCCGATCTGGTCGAGCGGCTGCCCAATTTTCTTGACGAACATAAGGCCCATGTATGGCGGTTGATCGAGGATTGGACAAAAAGACGAGCGACCGACGAGGAAAAAGCGAGCCTGCGCGAGAAGATTCGGGTCTCCGTTCTGTCGCGACGCGCGGCGCTCGTCGCCCAAGACGAGGCGCAACACGCCTCCTTGGCCGCGGCGGCGAAGGCGGCGCGGGCGGCGCTCGAACCCGGCGATATTCTCGCCAAACATGCGTGGCTATTTGCAAAAAATTGGGTCGAGGAATCCGCGGATGAACTCGATGACATCAAACATATCGCTTTCACTGAGCGCTGGAATGTCATTGAGAAGAAGCGGCGCGCGGCACTTCGGGAGGTGCATGAGCAGCGTGGCTTCGAGGGACTCCTCACCCTGGCCGAACGCGGTGAGACCTCCTGGGAGATTGGCCGAGCAGTCGCAGTAGATTTTTTTTCAGAAATCGACCTGATTGCGTTTTTGCGGCACGCATACCAGCGTTTTCAGGACAAAAACGACCCTCACCATCCCTTCAAGGCGTTGATCATGGGGGCAATTTTCTGCACCGCGGCTGAGGCCCGTGCGCGCGTCATCACGGCGATTGCCGGCAATGCGCCGGAGGAGGATATGGCCCGGCTTCTGATGCTTGCCCCGTTCGACAAAACCACCTGGGCGATGGTGGATGGGCTTGGCGATGCGGCCCAGAACCAATACTGGGCCGAGGTGATACCGCGCTGGGTCGGCCAGCCTGAAGCCGATCAGAGCGAGGGGATCGCGCGGCTGCTCAAGGCCGAGCGGCCGCGGGCGGCGTTTTCCTATTTCCACTCCCAGCTTCGCATGTCACGCAGTGAAACCGATCCGGAGATGGTGCATGACTTGCTTTCGGCCATCGCCAAGGGTGGGAAGGACCGGCCCGGCGAATATTTGCTGGAAAATTACGCCGTGCAGCAGGCGCTCAAGATCATCGATGCCAGTCCGCGGCTGACGCTCGAACAAAAGGCCGGGTTGGAATTCATTTATATCGAGACGCTGTTCCGGCCGGGCGTCAATCGCGGCCGCTATCATATCCCCAATCTCGAACGCTATATCGAGGCCAATCCGGATTTTTTTGCACGCGCCATTGCCTGGCTTTTTCAGCGCCGGGATGGCAAAGACGACCCGCCCGAGTTTACCGCGCCGCCGGACCGGGAGAAGATAGCCATCGAACGCGCGAGAAGCCTGCTGGATGCGGTTCAACGGATTCCGGGCCATGACGAATCCGGCGCGTTGCGGAAGGACCGGCTCATGAACTGGGTGATGGCGGTTCGTGATGCCTGCGATAAGCGGGGCCGCAGAGACATTGGCGATTTCCGCATCGGCAAATTGCTGGGGCACGCGCCCGCCGGCGAGGATGGCATATGGCCCTGCGAGCCGGTGCGCGAGGTGATGGAGGCAATTGCCTCCGAGGCAATGATGGATGGCGCCTATGAGACCATCTTCAACTCCCGCGGCGTCGTGGTGCGGGGCGAGGATGGAGCGCAGGAGCGGGAAATCGCCGATCGATACCGCAAATGGGCCGGGGCGCTCGGAAATTCGCATCCGTTCGTCGCGTCAAAATTTCTGAGGAAAGTCGCCGGGTATTACGAAAGGGACGCAGACCGCGAGGACGCGAACGCCGAAATCCGCCGCCGCTTGGATAAATGATCGGGCATGTTTGATGGCTTTCCTCCGCCTGGGAGCATACTACGGATGATCCGTTTCCAGAATGCCCTTACGCCAACGGTTTGGGCACAAAGAACGGGATACGCATAACGGATCGACGCGCCTGCGGCAGTTCTCTGCTGCGGGCAAGCTTCACGTGCCGCAGCATGCTTCGATGGTTCCACCCGCGGCGGCGGTTGTCCAGCAACCGCAACACAGGCTGGCTCCGCACCGCGATTTTCACGGCCGGATACTCCGAGCCCTGCGCCTTGTGGATCGTCGCCGCATAGGCCGGCACCAGCGCATCCAGATCGCCAATTCCATAGGTCACGTCTCGCCCATCGAACCCCACGGTGATCTCGGCCTCCTCGGTGTCGATCGCCGCGATGAAGCCGATATCGCCGTTGTAGACCTCGCGGTCATAGTCGTTCTCGATCTGCATGACCTTGTCGCCGGGCGCAAAGGTCCAGCCGAATTTTTCCACCCGTGGCGTCGCCTCGCCATTCAGCGCCGCTTGCAACGCGATATTCAGCGACCGCGCGCCAACCCCGCCGCGCGCCATCGGGCAGAGCACCTGGATGTCGCGCACCGGATCGAGCCCGAAGCGGCGGGGGATGCGGGTTTTTACCAGATCGATGATGCGCGCAACCGCCGTCTCCGGCTCGTCGGCCGCAACGAAGTGGAAATCGCTCCCGGCCTCGGCGCGGGTGAGGTCCGGCATCTCGCCGCGGTTGATCCGGTGCGCGCTGGTGATGATCCGGCTGGAGGCCGCCTGGCGGAAGATCTCGGCAAGGCGCACCACCGCAACCGCACCCGAGCCGATCAGGTCCGCCAACACTTGGCCGGGCCCGACCGACGGGAGCTGATCAACGTCACCCACCACCAGTAGGGCGGCCGCCGCGGGGATCGCCCGGGTCAGCGCGTGCATCAGGGGCACATCGACCATGGAGGCCTCGTCGATGACCAGAAGGTCGCAGTCCAACGGGTGATCGGGGCCGCGCCGGAACCCGCCGGTGTTTGGGTCGACCTCCAGCAGGCGATGGATCGTTTTGGCTTCGAACCCGGTCGCCTCGCTCATCCTTTTGGCCGCCCGCCCGGTGGGGGCCGCGAGCAGGATGCGCACCGCCTTGGCGGCAAGGATGGCAAGGATCGCCCGCATGATCGTCGTCTTGCCGACGCCGGGCCCACCGGTGATCACCAGCAGTTTTGAGGCAAGGGCAAGGCCGACCGCCTGGCGCTGGCTCTCGGCGAGCGTCATGCCGATCCGCTTTTCCACCCAGGGGATGGCTTTTTCCGCGTCGATCGCCGGCCACGGCAGCGGCTGGTGGGCGATCGCGCGCAGCCGCTCGGCGATGCCGCGCTCGGCGTGGTAGAGGCCAGCGAGGAAGATGCAGTCCGCCGCGCCGATGCGGTCGGCGATCACCGCGCCGTCGGCCAGTTCGAGATCGAGCGCGGTGCGGATCAGCGCCTCCGAAACCTCCAGCAGGCGCTCCGCAAGCGGGATCAATTCCGCGACCGGCAGCCCGCAGTGCCCCTCGTCCATCGCCTCTGAGAGGGCGTAGCCGATGCCGGCACGGACGCGGATCATCGCCGTCTTCTCGATGCCGAGTTTTGCGGCAATCGCATCTGCCGTCTTGAAGCCGATGCCTCTGATGTCGCGCGCGAGCCGATACGGGCTCTCGCTCATCACCTGAATGGCGTCGGCGCCATAGGTATTGAAGATGCGCACCGCGCGCGCGGTGCCGACGCCGTGGCTGTGCAGAAACACCATGATCTCGCGGATCACCTTCTGCTCGGCCCAGGCAGCGACGATGCGCTTCGCTCGGACCTCGCCGATCCCGCCCACTTCGCGCAGGCGCTCTGGTGCGCCTTCGATGATGTCGAACACCTGCTCGCCGAAGCCGCGCACCAGCTTTTTCGCATAGACCGGGCCGATGCCGCGGATCATGCCGGAGGCGAGATAGCGCTCGATCCCCTCTTCCGTGGTCGGCGCCGAGGTTTTTAGGAACCGCGCCTTGAACTGCTGGCCGTGGGTGCGGTCGTTGACCCATTCGCCGGTCGCGGTAATCCACTCGCCGGCACTGATCGCGGCGGCATGGCCGACGATGGTGACGAGGTCGCGGTGCCCGCGCGCCTTTACCCGCAACACGGCAAAGCCGCTCTCGGCATTGTGGAACGTCACCCGCTCGACGATGCCGGCGAGCACTTCGCCAGCCGGCCACGGGGCCTGGTGCTCGGTCATCGCCTGGTTCCGTCAGGCGGGCGGAAGCGGGGCGAGCAGGTCGGC
>JAKAQU010000145.1 GCA_021819535.1 Pseudomonadota bacterium
GGCCCAGAGGAAGGCCGACAGCAGATAGCCCATATCGTTGATGGAGAGCCCGAGATCGTGGCGCACCAGGGGGTTGGCGATGGCGAGCGTCGCGCGGTCGATGTAGTTGACGACGCCGCTGAGGACGAGAAGCGTGAGGGCGGCGCGCTGCATGAAACGGATGCGTGGTGTCGAGGCGACGGCCATGGGTCTGTTTCCTCCAGGAATTTTGGCCAGCATGCCGGATCGAAAGCGATTGATCCAGAGCTTCGTCCGTGGCGAATAATTATGAATTAGCAATAATTTGCGCATAATCCTCAACGAGAGCTGGCGATTTTTTCGGCCGAGAAAGGATACAAATGGCGAGGATGAGAGTTGGTCTATACTAAAATATAGCTATCGCGCCGCATTTTTCCTTCAGCTAAACCCGGAAAGCCACCCGGAAAGCCACCCGGAAAGCCATGTAACCAAGGAGGCTTTTATGGCACAGAGCGCGAAGGCGCGACGCGACAGTGCCGCCGGAGGCTGCAAGACCAACAAAAAGATCTGGCTATGAGCGATTGACCTGAGCCCCCGAGTTCCCTCCACTCCGAAGTAGAGTCCGCCGGGTTGTGGATCGCCATCCTCGTCCCGTTTTTCTGTTCGGTCGAGGGCTGTTTTCCTGCCCCGGCCAGCCGCTTCGCCGGCGCCGCGCGCAGCCGTGGTCAAGGACGGCCCGCCGCGCTGAACGTCACCGCCTTCGCGGCGGCCGTTCGCGCGCATTGGCGCATCGAAAACTGCCTGCACTGGCTGCTCGACGTCGGCTTCGACGAGGATCGCGCGCGAAACCGCAAGGATCATGGGCCGGAAAACCTCACGATAGTGCGGAAACTGGTGCTCAACGTCCTGCGAACCGCCCGCTCCGACATCTCCATTCGCCGCAAGCCAAAACGCTCCGGCTGGTCCGACGCGTTCGCCCGATCCGTCCTCGGCCAAATGCGATAGCCTTGCATCGCGGCACCTCCGCCGTTGCAAAGACCGTCGAGTGATGGGTAGGATACCTCCGAGTTGCCCGGATGGGCCCTAGATTTGGATTCGACACGATCGACGGCGGGGGAATACTCGAATGAAACGGCGCGCTTGGCGGCTGGTGCTGGCGGGTCTTGTCCTCTGGGCAACGAACCTCGCCGCGCCGGCGCGGGCCCAGGTCGTCATCGATGGCGTCTCTCAGGGATTGGCCTACTCGGTGCCTTCCACCGGCCTCACGGCGACAAGCGAGAGTATCAATTATTTCGGCGGCACTCTCAGTCAGTCACAGGGTTCGAACTCGTCAGCGACCCTGGATGTCGGGGTCGCGGAGCCAAGCTATCCTTTCTTTGCCGGTCTTGGCACCTACGATCTTTCCGGCGGAAGTCTCGCCGCGATCACCGAAACCCTGGGCATCGGCAACGGGAACGGCGTTTTCGATCAGATCAACGGGACCAACACCGTTGGCGCTGGCGGGCTCTCGGTGCTTGGCCAGAGCGCCGCCAATGGCACCCTGTCTGGCAGCGCTGACTACAAACTGATCGGTGGGACCCTGATCGCGCCCCGCATCTCAATCGGCGAGAGCTCGCAGACGGATCATGCCACGTTCGAATTCGGCGGCGGGGTCGCTGATTTCGCCCAGATGCAGATCTACCAGGGCAGTCTGGTGACGGCATCGGCCAACGAGGTTCTCGATGCCGCCAACGCGGTGAACACGGCGCCCATCGTGAACCAGTTTTCCGGCACCAACACCGTGACCGGCACATTCGAGCTCGGGGCGGCCGGCACCCCGGTGATCACCAACGGTGTGGTCACCGGCTACACGCCCAACAACGACACCTACGCCCTTCAAGGGGGCAGCCTGTCGGCGGCGAACGAGCAATTGGGGATCGGCGGCAACGCCCGGTTCCTCCAGAGCGGCGGCACGAACACCGTGCTGACGGGCGGGACGCTGACGATCGGCTCGGCGGGGGTCCAGGTCGCCCCGGGGATCGGCGGGGGCGGGGTGGCAAGCTACGATCTCAGCGGCGGCATTCTGACCGCGCCGACGATCTCGGTGGCCCAGTCCGGGACGCTGCAATTGAACGGCGGCACGATCGATTTCGGCCAACTGGTCATCCACGGCACCCTCAGCGCTTCCGGCAACGAGGTGCTGGACAGCGCCGGCCAAACCCATGCGAGCTACGCAGTGACCCAGACCGGCGGCAGCAATGGCGGCCAGGTCGGGGCGCTGGAACTCGGCGCTGCCGCCGGCAATACCGGGACCTACACCCTCAGCGGGGGCAGCCTCGACTTCGCCGCCGAGGTGATCGGCCTCGCCGGCACCGGCAGTTTCACCCAGACCGGCGGCACCAACACGCTGGTCGGGCAAGTGGGTACCCCGGTGCTGCTGTCGAACGGCAGCGCGGTGAATCAGGACACGCTGACGATCGGCCTCGCCGCCGGCTCCGCCGGCACCTACACCCTGCAGGGCGGAACCCTCAGCGGCACTGTCGCGGTCTCGCCGTATGGCACCTTCGATCTTTCCGGCGGCAGCCTTGCCGGCGGGATCGTCAACAACGGCGTGTTCGCGGAAACCGGCGGCGGCAGCACGGGCGCGCTGACCAACAACGCCACCGCCACGGTGGCCGGAACCCTGACCGCGTCCCAGGTCACCAATGCCTCGCAGTTCACCCTGAATGGCGGCACCGTGACCACCACCGGCGGCTTCGAGAATGACAGCACGCTGAGCGGCCATGGTGGTATCGCCGGGACCGGCGGCTTCCTCAACACCAACCTGTTCACCCAGTCGGGTGGCAGCTTCACCCTGTCGGCTACCGGCGCCAACAACAACACCGGCGAGATCGACCTTGCCGCCGGCACCACTACCCCGTTCCAGATCGCCGCCGGCAGCACACTGGCCAATAACGGGCTCATCAACCTCAATGGCGGCACGCTGTCGGGCTTCGGCACGCTGGACAACGTCACGGGGGTGATCGACGGCGGCGGACGGATCGCGACCGCGCTCTTCAGCAACCAAGGCACCCTGAATGCGGGCACCGGGCTCACCAGCCTCTCGGGCACCGTCATCAATAGCGGGATCATTCAGCTCGGCGCCGCCAACGCCTTGCTCATCGGCAGCAACATCAGCAACAATGGAACCATCGAGGGTCAGGGCCAGATCAATAACGGCATCGGGGATAGCGGCGGCACCATCCAGGCTTTGGGCGGGACGCTGATTCTGGGCGGGGTGGTGACCACCACCAAGCAAACCACCTTGATCGCCAACGCGGGGGCACAGTTGCAGCTGACCGCCGCCCTGGCCAATATCGGCACCGTCAGTCTTGCCGGGGGCAATTTCGACGACACCTCCGCACAAGGCGTCACCAACAACGGCACCATTTCGGGCTACGGCGCTTTCGGCGCCAGCGGGCTGACCAACAACCACACCATCCTGGTCGCCGGCGGCACCGCCACCTTCAACACCGCGGTCACCAACAACCTGGGCGGCACCATCACCGTCGATCACGCAGCGGCGGTGTTCAACGGCCCGGTCACCAATAACGGCACCATCGACACCAATTTCGGCACCGCCAGCTATGCCGGCACCTTCACCAACAACGGCACGGTGATCTCCGATCCCTCCACCCAGATCTTTGCCGGCGATCTGGTTCAAGGCATCACCGGCGTGATCCAGGCCGCGGCTGGCGACCGCTATGTGGTGGAAGGCGGCTTCCTCAACTCCAGCACCCAGAACACCGCCTGGAACACCAGCGGCGCGATCCTGGAGTTCGCCGCCGGCGGCGCCTCGGCGTTGCACACCCTGGCGCTGGCCGGCGCCGATCTCGGCACCGGGGCCGCCGGATATCAGAACAATTTCGCCTGGAACACGCTGGCGCTCGACGCCAATCAGAGCCTCACCCTGACCGACGGGACCGGCGCCGCCAACGTGGCGTTTTACACCGACGTACTGAGCGGGGCGGCGATCTCGGGCGACAGCATAAGCAATATCGCCGGCAACGGTTTCAACATCTATTACGACCCGCTGTTCGCCGCCAATGCCTATCTCGACGGCCTCACCTACAACCTGGAGAGCGGCGGACAACTGATCGCCGACAGCGTGCCGACGCCGGAACCGGCGTCCGGCGCCCTGCTCGCCGGCTTCGTGCTGATCCTGGCTGGGCTCAGGCCGCGCCGCCGCTGACCGGTTCGGCCCAGCCGAAGGGCCGCTCCACCGCCTTGTGAAGTGGACCCGGAAAACGGGACCAGAGGCTAAGTTGGAAATTGGCCGTTCTGTCGTGATAGACGGAGCGGAACATGAGCAAGACGAGACGGAAGATTGATGCGGCGCTGAAGCCGAAGATCGCCTTGGAGGACATCTCAATATCTCCTCTGGTGACAGGATATCGACGGTGGCCAGGGCAAATCAAGGCTGCGCGTGGAGGGAATCACCCCGGCAGGAAATGGAGTACGGTAAAGCCCAGGACGATGCCGAGCGCGAGTGCGCCGGTGACGAGGCCGAGGCGGCGGTCGATGAAATTGCGCGCGTGATCGCCGGAATAGCGCAGGAGCGCGGCGACGAGAAAGAACCGCGCCCCGCGCGTCGCCAGGCTCGCGGCCATGAAGAGCGGGAAATCGAATCGCGCAGCACCCGAGGCGATCGTCACCAGCTTGTACGGGATCGGCGTCAATCCCTTGATCAGAATGATCAACAGCCCCCATTTGGCGTAGGCGGCGCGAAACCGCGCGAAGGCCGGCTCGAGATGATAGAGGTGCAAAATCGGTGTCGCGAGCGTGTCGAACAGCGCATAGCCGATGGCATAGCCGAGCGCGCCACCGGCGACGGAGGCGATGGTCGTGATCGCGGCGAGGCGCCATGCCGCGCATGGCCGGGCGAAGACCATCGGGATCAGCAGCGCATCCGGCGGGATCGGGAACACGCTCGCCTCGGCGGCGGCGATCAGCGCCAGCCACCAGGGAGCGCGGGGTGTTGCGGCGAGGGCCAGAACCCGGTGGTAAAAGCGGTGCAACATGCGTGGGCCATCCGGTTCTCAGGCGTCGTTCTCATCGGCGATGGCCTCGCGGAGGGCGGCCTGTATGTCGGGCGCCGTCTGCGCGATCGCCCGGCAGAGGCGTCGGAGCTGCCGGCGCGAATCGTAGAGCTGATCGAGGAGGCGCAATATCACCGGCAACGCCTCCTCCTCCAGCCGATAATCATGGCGCAGGGTGTGGATCAAGCGGAGACGCGCGATGTCGATCTCGCCGAACAGCCACGCACCGGGGCTGCCTTCCGGGCGCACCCAGCCTTCGGCGATCCAATGCTCGATGTCCACCCGGGCGAGGCTGGTTTCGCTTTCCATCAGGCTATCGATCGGGATCATGTCATGCTCTCCATCCCGGCGCGGGGGTTCCAGGCGGGCGGGTTTCTGCGGTTGCGGAGGAATTCCGCGAGTTCTTGATCGGCCGGGCCGAGCACCACCTGCAAGGTAACGTAGGCATCCCCCGCCTTCTGCCCCGATGCCGCAGGCACGCCTTTGCCGCGCAGGCGGAGTTTCGCGCCGCTATCGGAGCCGGGCGGGATGGCGAGGGTGACCCGGCCATCGATGGTCGGGACATCGATGCGCGCACCGAGCACCGCCTCGGCCAGGGTGACGGGGATCTCGTAATGGATATCGCTGCCATGCCGCTGAAAGAGCGGGTGCGGGGCGACGGTGATCTCGATCAGGGCATCGCCGGGCGGATCGCCGGGGGCACCCTTGCCGCGCAGGCGCAGAATTTGCCCGCTTTCGAGCCCGGGCGGGATGTGCACGTCGAGATTGCCGCCCTCGGGAAGGGCGAGCCGCTGCGTCGTGCCACGGATGGCGTCGAGAAACGGGACAGTGAGCGCGTAATGGCGATCCCGCGATGCGCGCGCCTGGGCGCGGAATAATTCGGAGAAGATGTCGCCGAGATCGCCTTCGTCGCCCTCGCCGAACGCGGCGCGATAGCGGGCGCCGGCGGGGCCTTCGGCGTGCTCGCGATAGCGGCGCTGGCCGGGCGGCGGCTCGGGCGGCGGGCGTTCGTGGCCGGCGGCGTCGATTTCGCCGCGGTCGAAGCGGGCGCGCGTCGTCGGGTCGGAGAGCAGGGCATGGGCGGCGTTGATCGCCTTGAAACGCGCCTCGGCGGCGGGATCGTTCGGGTTGAGATCGGGGTGCGACGATTTCGCAAGCTTGAGATAGGCGCGCCTGATCTCCTGATCGGTCGCGCCACGGGAAACGCCCAGGATTTCATAAGGGTCATCGGCCATGTGCGCTCTCCCTCCTCAGATGGCGCGAGCAACGCCGGAAAAACCATGGCCGTCAAGGGCACGAAAAAAATTCCCTGCCCGCTGCATCCGCGCCCCACCCGCGCCGGTATTGGTGTCAGCGGCCGGGAATGGCCGCGAGGCCATCAACAGCAGGAGACATCGCATGAAACGGATGATCGCCCTTTCCCTCGGTTTTGCATTCGGGCTCGCCATGCCAGGGGCAGGTGTCTGGGCGGCGGCGGATAGTGTCGTCATGGTTGGCGGGCAGGCCATGTATCCCTCGAAGACGATCGTGATGAACGCAATCAATTCCGCCGATCATACGACGCTGGTCGCGGCGGTGAAGGCGGCGGGGCTGGTCGATGCGCTGAACGGCAAGGGCCCGCTCACGGTTTTCGCCCCGACCAATGAGGCGTTCAATGATCTGCCATCGGGCACCGTCGCGACCCTGGTCAAGCCCGAGAACAAGGCGACGCTGACCAAGATCCTCACCTATCATGTGGTCGCCGGGGATTACACCTCGACCGCGCTCCGCAAGCTGATCCTCGCCCATGACGGCATGGCGACGCTGAAGACGCTGGAGGGCGGGACACTCACCTTCATGATGAACGGCTCGCAGAACATCGTCATGAAGGACGAGAAGGGCAACGTCGCCGATATCACCATCTACGACGTCAAGCAGTCGAACGGCGTCATTCATGTCATCGACAAGGTGCTGATGCCGAGCTGATCACGCCGCGTCATACACCGAACATCACCCGGGAAGATTCTCTCTTCCCGGGTTTTTCGTTGGCGGGCGGGTTACTCGACGGCGGTCAGCGTTCCGGCATAGAGCACCGGGCCGGTAGGCTGGCCGGTCGGCGAGCCACCGCTTGGTTCGAGGCTGATCATGAGCCGGGTCGCTGGCCCGGCGCCCTCGGCCCGCACCATCCGGGTGCCTTTTGCCGGCAGCACGCCGAGCGAGCGCGGCCTGGTTTCGCCGGCCGGCAATTCCCAGAGT
>JAKAQU010000146.1 GCA_021819535.1 Pseudomonadota bacterium
CGCGCGCGCCTGCGCGACGTTTTCCGCAAACCCGTCGATCCCGAGACCGCGCAGATGCGGATAACGCCGCGCGAGCGCCCGCAAATACCAGCCATTGCCGCAGCCGAGATCGACGGCGAGCCCGCCTAGGCCGTCGATTTCGGCGAAAATCGGCACGGCCGGGCTGATCGTGGTCTCGAACACCGGGGCGTAGCTCGCCTCCAGCATCGGGCCGAACCAGGGGAGGATGGTTTCGCGCTCGGCCAGAACCTGCTCGCCGGGGCGGGCACCGTTCGGCATCAGGCCCGCCGCGCGCTCGGCCATGTGCGCCGAGATCATCGCCTGCACCGCAACCGGCATCAGGCTCTCCGGCGCCTCCGGGCGCATCGCTTCGCCGGTCGCGGTGAGGCGGAATTGCCCGCCCTCGGCGTCGAGATAGCCGGTGGCATAGGCGGCATCGCACCAGCGCCGGATATAGGCCTCATCCTTCCCCGCCGCCGCGGCCAGCGCCGCGCTATCGGCCGCGCCAAGCGTCGACAGCGCCTCGAACAGCCGGTTGACGACGCCGATGAACCCGACATGAAGCACCATGGCGCCTTGCGCCTGGGCGCGGAAGCGCGCTTTGAGATCGCTGCTCGTGGTCATGTTTGCCCCTTGCTGTCACTATTTTGCCGAAACGAGGGATAGAGCCGGAGCCGCATGCCGCGCAACCCGATGCGGCGACATAGGATTGCCTGCGCGGACGGTGCGTGCGATAGCGGTCCTGGCCAGAAATCACGATTTTGTTATTCTCCGGGGAATGTGATGTTGGCGGGCGGAGAGGAAGTTTTGGCGGGCGCCGAGCCTGCCCGCGGCATTGCATCATCGCGCCGCGAGGGGATCGATGCGGCACGCGTCGTGCTCCTCTTCGGCCTGCCGCGTTCGGGCACCACTTGGCTCGCCAAGGTGTTCGACAGCCACCCCGACGTTCTTTATCGCCACGAGCCAGACACGGTGCGCCGTGGCACGCATCTGCCGGATTGGCCCGAGACGCACCCAGCGCCCGAGTTGCTCGCCGCGGCGCGCGCCTATCTCGATCGGCTGCTCGCCACGCGGACGCTGAAGACCTCGGGCTCGCGCCCGGCATTTCACAAGAATTATCGCGCCTCGCTGGCCGAAACACTGCGCGCCGCGCTGATCCAGGGCTTGCGGGTGATGGAGCGGTTCGGCGGCCAGCACCTCGCGCGCATTGTGCCGATCCCCGATGCGGTGGCCGCCGGAAAATGGGCCGACATCACCCTCGTCCTCAAATCCGTCAGCTCGCCGACGCGCATCGGGTTGCTCGCAGAGGCCCTGCCGGGTTGCCGGGTGATCTACACCCTCCGCCATCCCTGCGGGCAGGTGGCGTCGATGCGCCGTGGCGTGCAGCGCGGCCTGTTCGAGGAAACCCTCGACCTCGACTGGCTGCTCGCCGGCCCCGAGGCCAAGGCGCACGGGATCACCGCCGCTTCCTTCACAGGCTTGCCGTTCCTCGAGCGGCTGGCCTGGCAATGGGTGCTCCTGAACGAGCGGGCGCTCGCCGATATCGCGCCTCTCCCTATGGCCCGCGTGATACGCCATGCCGATCTCGCCCGCGAACCGCTGGCGCGGGCCGGCGAACTCCTCGCCTTCGCCGGGCTCTCATGCCCGCCGCAGACCGTCGATTTCATCCGCCGCAGCACCGAGCACAGCGGTAAAGCCGGCTATTATCAGGTGTTCCGCCATGCCGCCGCCGAGATCGACAAATGGCGACACGAATTGAGCGCCGACGAGCAGGCGCGGATCTGGGCGGTGGCCCGATGCTCGCCCCTCGCCGATTACTGGCCCGAGATGGGGTGAAAGCGCCCGGCGCTCCCTGGTATCGCCGTTTCAGGCCATGCTAAAGGGGGCCATGCTAAAGGGGGACAAGATAGACTGGCTTGCAACATTGGCCGCCATGACGGATCGGCAGGAGAATCGCCATGCCCAATAAAAGGCAAAACTTGACATGAAAGCAGTAATACTCGCAGGCGGTCTCGGCACGAGGCTCGCCGAGGAGACGGAAACCAAGCCAAAACCTATGGTCGAAATCGGTGGCCGGCCTATTCTCTGGCACATCATGAAAATATATTCGGCGCATGGCATCAATGATTTCGTTATCTGTCTCGGTTATAAAGGCTATGTCATAAAAGAATTCTTCACCAATTATTTTATCCACAGCTCCGACATCGTCGTTGATCTCAGCCGCAACGCCGTCGAGGTCATTCGCCCAGAGGCCGAGCCTTGGCGCGTCACCCTGGTCGAGACCGGCGAGACCACCGAGATCGGCGGCCGCATCCGGCGCATTCTGCCCCATGTCGCCGGCGATGACGCTTTCTGTCTGACCTATGGCGACGGTGTGGCCGATATCGATATCAGCGCTCTGATCGCGTTTCATCGCGAGGAGGGGCGGCTCTGCACCGTCACCGCGGTGCAGCCGCCCGGCCGCTTCGGTGCCATCCGCAACGAGGGGGCGCGGGTCACCCGCTTTGCCGAGAAGCCGGTCGGCGATGGCGGCTGGATCAATGGCGGGTTTTTCGTCGTCAACCCGGCGGTCGGGCCCTATATCGCCGGCGATGAGACGGTCTGGGAGCGCGAACCCCTGGAGCGGCTGGCCGAAGAGGGGCAGCTCTCGGTGCGCTTTCACCACGGTTTCTGGCACCCGATGGACACGCTCCGCGATCGCCGCCTGCTCGAAGGTCTCTGGGCATCCGGCAAAGCACCCTGGAAGGTTTGGTAGGCGATGCGTATTCTGATCACCGGTAATCTCGGCTATGTCGGCTCGGTTCTCGTCGGCCATCTTCGTCGGGCACTCCCCGAGGCGCGCCTGGTCGGCTATGATGCGGCTTTCTTCGCCCATTGCCTGACGACGCGCGACCCGCTGCCCGAGCGCCTGTTGGAGCGCCAGCATTTCGGCGATGTGCGTGATCTGCCCGCCGATCTGCTCGAGGGGGTCGATGCCGTCGTCCATCTCGCCGCGGTCTCCAACGACCCGATGGGGAATCGTTTCGAGGAAGTGACGGACGCGATCAACCACCGCGCCAGCCTCCGGCTTGCCGAGATGGCGGCGGCGCGCGGCGTCGGGCACTTCGTGTTCGCCTCCTCGTGCAGCGTCTATGGTCTGGCGGACGCGACGCCGCGACGCGAGAATGATGCGCTCAACCCGCTCACCGCCTATGCGCGCTCGAAAATCGCGACCGAGGAGGGGCTGCGCCAGGCCGATCTCGGAGAGATGGTGACGACGTCGCTCCGTTTCGCGACCGCCTGCGGATTTTCGCCCCGGCTCCGGCTCGATCTCGTGCTCAATGATTTCGTCGCCGCCGCCCTCGCCGCGCGCCGCATCAGCGTGCTCTCCGATGGCTCGCCCTGGCGGCCGCTGATCGATGTCGCCGATATGGCGCGCGCCATCGAATGGGCGCTCACCCGGCCGGAGACGGCGGGCGGGCGCCTTCTTGCCGTCAATGCCGGCTCGGATGGGTGGAATTATCAGGTGCGCGATCTCGCGCACGCGGTTGCCGAGGCGGTCGCGGGGACCGAGGTTTCGATCAACCGCGCGGCCCCCCCCGATCAGCGTTCCTATCGCGTCGATTTCGGCCTGTTTCGCGAACTCGCCCCCGCCCACCAGCCGCGGATGACGCTCCCGCGATCGATCGCCGGGTTGCGCGACGGGCTCGCCGCGATCGCCTTCGCCGATGCCGAGTTTCGCGCCTCCCCCCTGATGCGGCTCAAGGTTCTCGATCGGTTGACGGAGGAGGGCGCGCTCGGCAACGATCTCCGCTGGCGTGAGGGGGGTAAGGCACCATGATTTTCCACGAAACCCCGGTCGAGGGTTGCCGGCTGATCGAGCTTGAAAAGCGCGGTGACGCGCGCGGGTTTTTCGCCCGCGTTTTCTGCGAGCGGGAATTTGCCGCAGCCGGGCTTGAGACCCGCTTCGTGCAGGCGAATAACTCGCTCACCGCCGAGGCGGGAACGCTGCGCGGCCTCCATTACCAATTGCCGCCGGCCGCCGAGGTCAAGCTGGTGCGGGCGATCCGCGGCGCGCTCTGGGATGTGGTGCTCGATCTCCGCCCCGATAGCCCGAGCTTCGGGCGCTGGTTCGGCGCCGAACTCTCGGCCGAGAACCGGCGCATGATGCTTGTGCCGCGCGGCTGTGCTCACGCTTTCGTGACGCTGGCCAACGATACCGAAGCGCTCTATTTCGTCAGTGCGTTCTACGCCCCGGAGGAGGAGCGCGGCGTGCGCTGGAACGACCCGCGCTTTGCCATCGGGTGGCCGCGCCCGCCGACGACGATCTCCGACAAGGATGCCGCCTGGCCCGATTTCGACCCCGCGTTTCATGGGGTCGAGCGGTTGCGGGGGGTGCGGTGAGGGTTCTCCTCACCGGCGCCTCCTCGTTCACCGGCACCTGGTTCGCGCGCGCGCTGGCGGCGGCCGGGCATGAGGTGGTGGCGCCGCTCCGGGGGTCGCCCGCCGGCTATGAGGGCGTGCGCGCCGAGCGGGTGCGGCAACTGGCCGGGGTCGCGCGCCTCATTCCCGAATGCCCTTTCGGCTCGGCGTCGTTTCAGGCGCTGATCGCGGCCGAGGATTTCGATCTCCTCTGCCACCATGCCGCCGAGGTCGGCGATTACCGCAGCCCCGATTTCGACGTCGCCGCAGCACTCGCCGCCAATACCCGCGCGCTCCGCCCCTTATTGGCGACGATGGGCGGGCGCGGGCTCAAGGGCGTCGTCCTCACCGGCTCGGTCTTTGCCCAGGATGAAGGCGCGGGGGGCGAGGGCGCCGGCGAGGCGCCACTCCGCGCCTTTTCGCCCTATGGTCTCTCGAAGGGGCTGACGCGCGAGGTCTTCCGCTACTGGTGCGGCGCGGCCGGCATCCCGCTCGGCCATTTCGTCATCGCCAATCCCTTCGGGCCGCTGGAGGAGCCGCGTTTCTGCGCCTATCTCTTCCGCACCTGGCGCGCGGGCAAAACCGCCGAGGTGCGCACGCCCCGCTATGTGCGCGACAATGTTCCGGTCCGCGCCCTCGCCGAGGCCTATGCCGGTTTCGCCGCGCGCCTCGCGGGGGGTGTCGGCGAGATACGCCTCGGCCCGAGTTTCTATGTCGAGACGCAAGGCGCCTTCGCCGAACGCCTCGCGCGCGAGGTGCGGGCGCGGAGCACGCTCGCCTGTGCCCTCGCATTCGCCGAGCAGACCGATTTTTCCGAGCCGATGAGCCGCATCAATCTCGACCCGCTCCGCCTCTCCGCCGCCGCCGAGGCGGCACTCTGGGATGAGTATATCGGAGCGGCGCTGGAATCCTGACAGGCAAGAGGGCATAAAACAAGAAAATGCGCGCGCGCACAAACCGACCCTCCCCTGCGTTCGATGGTGATGAGGAAATGATCCGCCTGCGCTCGGTGGTCGCGGCGCAAAAATGGGATATCGACGGCCTCACCGAACAGCGCGACGCTCTGTTACAGACGATTGCGGCGCGGGAGGAGACGATCGCGGCGCTGGAAAACCGTCTCGCCGCGCGGCAGGGCGAGCGGGCGCGGGCGGCGAAGGCCATCATCGCCTTGCGCGAGGCGGCGCGCGGCACCGCCGGCGCGCTCGATCTCGTGGCGACGATGCTCACCTTGCTCACGCCTCTGTTCAGCAGCGAGGCGGCGCTGTCGCCGGCGCTCACGGCACGGTTTCTGCAAACGCTCGGCCTCATCGATGCCGAATATTACCGGCGCCATTGCCTGCAGCCATTGGGCGATGCCGATCCCGCGCTCCATTACGTCGAACAGGGTGAGATGGCCGGTATCGCGCCCAATGTCCTGTTCGATCCCCGCTTTTATGCCGCCCGCGTGCCCGCCGGCACGGCGCTGCCGGCCGGGCTTCTCGGCCATTATCTCTTGCAGGGCTGGAAGCTCGGGCTCGATCCGCACCCCCTCTTCGACGGCGCTTTTTATGCCAGCCGCTACCGCAGCGAGGGGGCGGCGCGGATCAACCCCTTGCTGCATTTCTTTCGCCTCGGCGCCGCCGCCGGCCATGCGCCGCATCCGCTGTTCGACCCGGGCTTCTATGCCCGCCAGATCGGTGGCGCGGAGCAAAACGCAGCTTTGCTGGTCGAGCATTTCCTCGCCACCGGCTGGCGCGAGGGGCTGGTCGCGAGCCCGCTCTTCGATGCCGCGTTTTATATCCACTATAACCGTGCCGCGCTCGAGGGGGTCGGCAACCCGCTTTTGCATTATCTCCTCGCCGGCGAGGCCGAGGGGCGGCGGCCCAATATCGCGTTCGATCCCGCCTATTATCGCGCCCAGCTTCCCGAGGCCGCCCGAGGCAGCGCCATCGCCCATTTCGTCACCACCGGCCAGGCGCAGGGGCTCGCGCCGAGCCCGCTCTTCGATCCGCAATTCTATGTCAGCACCAACCCGGATGTGCGGATGGGCGAGACCAATCCGCTCGCCCATTACCTCGAATTCGGCGCGCGCGAGGGGCGGGATTTTCACCCTCTGATCGATCGCGAATATTTCCGCCGCCAGACGGAGGCGATTGCGCCGGGAGAAGGAGACTGTCTGCGCCTGCTCGCCGAGGATCCGCGTTGCCGCGCGCTCTCGCCGAGCCCGCTGTTCGACCCGGAATTCTACGCCGCCCACCACCCCGCGGCGATGGCAGCGCCGTGCAGCCTGTTCGAGCATTTTCTGCGCACGGTCGCGACGACGGATTGCAGCCCGCATCCGCTGTTCTCCACCGCGTTTTATGGCATGCAGGTCGATTGGCGGGCGCGCTCGCGCGATCCCTTATCGGATTATCTCCAGTTCGGCGCCGCCGAGGGGCTTTCCCCGCACCCGCTCTTCGACGGCAAGGTCTATCTCGAACGCTATCCCGATGTCGCGCGGGACGGCGCCAATCCGCTGCTGCACTACATCGAGCATGGCGGGCGCGGGAGCGAGCGGCGGATTCCGCACGCTCTGTTCGATCCCATCCATTTCCTGAAGAAACTCGGCCGCGTGCCGGAGCGCCCGCATCTCCAGGAATTTCTGACCCTCCCGCCCGAGGCGCTCGCCGATCCGTTTCCGCTGTTCGATTGCCAGTATTATCTCCGCCAGCGGCCGGAGCTTTACGAGAGCGGCATCAACCCGCTTTTGCATTATCTGCTCTCGCCGCCGGGAGAAGGCGCCAATCCGCATCCTTTATTCGATGAGAAATTCTATCTCGCGCAGAAACCCGAACTCGCGCACGGGACGAAGCCGCT
>JAKAQU010000147.1 GCA_021819535.1 Pseudomonadota bacterium
CGATCTCTCCAGGGCGTCGCTCTCGGGGGCGACGTTTTTGGTCGGATTGGGCTGGCTGGTCGCGCTTTGCGGCGGCGGCGCGGGCAAGGGCGGCACCGGCAGCGGCGGTTGTTGCCGCGCGGCCTGGGGCTGCGGCGGCGCAGGCGTCGGCGGGCTGGGCGGTGGCTTCGCCGTCTCCGGCAGGGTTTCGGGCGAAAGCTGCGGCGGTGGCGCGGGCGGCGTCGGCGGTGCCGGGGTGCTCGCGGCCGGGGCGGGCGGCGGCGGGGGGGGGGGCGGGGGTGGGGGTGGAGGTGCCTCGATCGGGGCTGGTTTTGGCGGGGTTGGCGCCGGCGGCGCCTCCGTCACTTGCGGCATCGGCGCCGGCGCCGGCACCTCGCCGGGCGCGGTCGATTTCTGGCTCGGCTGGGCGGGGCCGGTAAAATCCATGGTGAACGCGGTTTCCTCGGTTTCCTCGGGCAAATGCCGCACGGGCAGTTCGACCACGAGCGCCACCGCGATCGCGATGTGCAAGGCGGCGGAAATAACGGCGCCCCGCTTGAGCTCGTACTCCATGCTACCCCAAACGTTGCCGAGGAGGGGGAAAGGCCGGCCTCAGCCGCGCCCGGGCTTCGCCGCGCCGGCATGCGGCGCCGGCGCATTGGGGGCCGCATTGGGGGCCGCTGCATTGGGCGCGGGCGTGCTCGGCTGCTCGGCGAGAAGGGCGACCTTGCTGAACCCTCCCTGCGTGATCGTGCCCATCACCTGCATCACCAGGCCATAGCTCACGGCGCGATCGCCGCGGACGAAAATCCGCCGCTCGGCGTTGTTTTGCGAGACCGCCTGCAATTTGGCGACGAGATCGGGCAGTTCCACTTCGGTATCCTGGAGATAGATCTTACCCTCGGCATTGATGGTGACGGTGAGCGGCTGGCTGTCGCTGTTGAGGGGCTTGGCATCGGTTTTCGGCAGATCGACATCGACGCCCGAGGTCATCAGGGGCGCCGTCACCATGAAAATGATCAGCAGCACCAGCATGACGTCGACGAGCGGCGTCACGTTGATTTCCGCGAGCGGGCGGTAGCGGCCGCGGCCCTTGCCGTTGCCGGCGATGAAAGCGGCCATGGTCAGGCCCGCTCCTCGGACTGGCGCGAGAGGATGGCGCCGAACTCGGCGCCGAACCCTTCGAGGCGGGAGGCGAAACGGGCGAGATCGGTGCTGATCTTATTATACGCGAGCACCGCCGGAATCGCCGCGACGAGACCGATCGCGGTCGCGAACAGGGCCTCGGCGATGCCCGGCGCGACTACCGAGAGATTGGTGTTGTGCATCGCGGCGATGGCGGAAAAGCTGTGCATGATACCCCAGACGGTGCCGAAGAGGCCGATGAAGGGCGCGGTCGAGCCGACGGAGGCGAGGAAGATCATCCAGCGCTCGAGGCGCTCCATCTCGCGCTGGATGGTGACCGTCATCGCCCGGTCGACCCGCTCGCGCACGCCCGAGCGGCTGGTGTCGGCGCCGGCGACGCGGAGGCTGCGCCGCCATTCCGCCATCGCCGCGCCGAACACGGCGGCGATCGGGTTGGTCGGCTTGGCCCCTTCCTGCTCGAACAATTCATCGAGGCTGCCGCCGGACCAGAAACGATCCTCGAAACGGTCGGCGGCGCGGCCGACGCGGCGCAGCGTCAGGTATTTTTCAAAGACGATCGCCCACACCCAGATGCTGGCCGCGAGCAGCAGCAGCATGACGAATTTGACGATGATGTCGGCCTGCATGAAGAGGCCCCAGAGCGACAAATCCGCCCCCGCCGCCGCCAGATTGGCGGCATCCACTGCCCGATCCACTCAACCCACTCCTTGTCTATCGCGACGATGTCGCGCCATTGTCACCCGTCACACCCACTCGCACCACCCCGAAGGTGAGGATCGCCCGAGGACGGAATCCCGATCGCGAGATCCGTCATCGCCCGTCGCCAGCGTTCCGGCAACCGTGCCGGACGCTGATTTTCGCGGCCGATGGACGCGAGCGAGAGCGTCAGCACCACGAGCGCCGCCGTCTCGCCCCGGCGATAGAAGCTTTGGCGCAGCCGCGCCGAGGCGCCGCCGCTCGCCAATACCTCGGTCACCACCACCAGCAAGTCATCGAGCCGCGCCGGACGCAGATAATCCAGTTTCGCCCGCCGCACCACGAAGAACATGCCATGCCGCGCCACCAATTCCGCATGCGGGACACCGAGCGCGCGGAGCATCTCGCTCCGCGCCCGCTCGGCGAAGCGGAGATAGGTCGCGTGATAGACGATGCCGCCGGCATCGGTGTCCTCGAAATAGACCCGCACCTCATAAAGAAATTTTTTTCCCTGGAACATTACTCTTTTCCGACAATTCCTTCATCTTCGCCGAGAAGATCGGGCTGCACCACCCCGGCATCCGGCGGCGCGAGGCCGAGATGGCGCCAGGCGGCGCGCCCAAGCATGCGCCCGCGCGCGGTGCGCAACACCAGCCCCTCCTGGATCAGATAGGGTTCGATCACGTCTTCGAGCGTGTCGCGCGCCTCGGCGAGTGCTGCTGCCAGCGTCTCCACCCCGACCGGGCCGCCCTGATGGTGCTCGGCGATGCGGCGGAGATAGCGGCGATCCATGGCATCGAGGCCGAGATGATCGACATCGAGCCGGGCAAGCCCGTCCGCCGCGGCGGCGCGATCGATCGGGTCGATGCCGGCGATCTCGGCGAAGTCGCGGAGACGCCGCAACAGCCGCCCTGCGACCCGTGGCGTGCCGCGGGCGCGCCGGGCGATCTCGGCCGCCCCGTCCGGCGTCATGCGCATCCCGAGCCGCTCGGCGGCACGGGCGACGATCCGCTCAAGCTCCTCGAACGTATAAAAAACAAGACGGAGCGGGATCCCGAAGCGGTCGCGAAACGGGGTCGCGAGCAGCCCGGCGCGGGTGGTCGCGGCGACCAGGGTGAAGGGGGCGAGATCGATGCGCACGCTGCGTGCCGCCGGCCCCTCGCCGATGACGAGATCGAGTTGGAAATCCTCCATCGCCGGGTAGAGAATCTCCTCGATCGCCGGCTGCAGGCGGTGGATTTCGTCGATGAAGAGAACATCGCGCGGCTGCAGATTGGTGAGGATCGCCGCGAGATCGCCGGCCCGCTGGATCACCGGGCCCGAGGTCGCGCGAAACCCGACCCCGAGTTCACGGGCGATGATTTGCGCGAGCGTGGTTTTGCCGAGCCCGGGCGGGCCGTGCAGCAGCACATGGTCGAGCGCTTCACCGCGCGCATGGGCGGCGGCGATGAAGACGGCGAGATTTTCGCGGCTCATCCGCTGGCCGATGAAATCGCCCAGGCGCTGCGGGCGGAGACCGGCCTCGGCGGCATCCTCGGGGCCGCGCTCGCGCGAAAGAAGCGGGTTTTCCTCGGCCATGGCCCGCTATCGCAGCAGAAAACGAAGTGCCGCGCGAATCAAGCCGTCGATCCCGGATGCCGCACCGAGTTCCGCCTCCGCACGGCGCACCGCCGCCTCGGCCTCCGCCCGGCGATAGCCGAGATTGGCGAGCGCCGAGACGGCATCGGCCGCGGCCCCGGTGGCCGGTGGGGCAGCCTCGCCGGCGCCGACCGCGGGCATCGCGATGGCGCCGGCGCGCTCACGCAATTCACTGAGCAGCCGCGCCGCGAGCTTGGCGCCGACCCCTGGCGCGCGGGTCAGGGCTGCGCGATCGCCCGCCGCGATGGCAGCGACGAGCGAGCGCGGCGGCAGGGTCGATAAAATGGCGAGCGCGAGCTTCGCCCCCACCCCCTGCACCGTCGTCAGCAGCCGGAACCAGTCGCGCTCGGCGGCCTCGGCGAAGCCGTAGAGCAGCAGCGCGTCCTCGCGCAGATGGGTCTCGATCAGCAGCGTCGCGGCCACCGGCGGCGCCGGCAGGGCGGCGAGCGTCGGCGCGGTCGCATGCACGAGATAGCCGACGCCCCCGACATCGATGACACAATGATCGGCCGCCTGCGCGACCACCAGCCCGGAAAGCCGCGCAATCACGAGGCTTGCGCCCAGGCGAGCCGGCTCGCCCGATGATGGGCGTGGCAGATCGCGACCGCCAGCGCGTCGGCGGCGTCGAACCGGGTCAAGGCCGCGCCCGGGAGCAGCCGGCGCACCATCATCGCCACCTGCTCCTTGCTTGCCCCACCGGTGCCGACCACCGAGCGCTTGACCGTCTTCGCGCCGTATTCGGCGACCGCGATCCCGGCCAAAGCCGGCGCGAGCAGCGCAACCCCGCGGGCATAGCCGAGTTTCAGCGTCGCCTGGCCGTTGCGGTTGACGTAAGTTTCCTCGACCGCCGCCTCTTCCGGCCGATGGCTCGCGATCAACGCCGCGAGCGCCTCGTGCAGCACGCGGAGCCGGGCCGCGACCGGCTCTTCGGTGCGGGTCGCGATGATGCCGTCGGCGAGATGGACGAGCCGGCTGCCCTCCTGCCCGATCATGCCCCAGCCCGTGAAGCGCAGCCCGGGATCAAGGCCGAGGACGCGGAGCATCAGGCCGAAAGCTTCCGCATCACGGCGTCCGGGATATCGAAATTGGCATAGACATTCTGCACGTCGTCGCTCTCCTCAAGGGCATCGATCAATTTCAGGACGCTCGCCGCCGTCTCCTCGTCGAGGGTGACGAGGGTCGCGGGGCGCCATTCGATCCGCGCGCGCTCGGGCGCGCCGAAGCGGGCTTCGAGCGCATCGCGCACGGCAAAGAAATCCTCGACCCCGGTCGTGATCTCATGGCCCTCTCCGTCGCTCACCACCTCCTCCGCCCCCGCCTCGATCGCCGCTTCCAGCATGGTGTCATCATCGGCGATACGCTTCGGATAGTTGATGATACCACATCTCGTGAACAAAAAGGCAACGGAATTGGTCTCGCCGAGCGCCCCACCATGTTTGGCGAAAGCGGCGCGGATGTCGGACGCGGTGCGATTGCGGTTGTCGGTCAGCGCCTCGACGATGATCGCAACCCCGGCCGGACCATAGCCCTCATAGCGGATTTCGACGAAATCCTCGCCACCGCCCGTCCCGGTCGCCTTCTTGATCGCGCGTTCGATGGTATCGCGCGGCATGTTCGCCTCGCGCGCGTCCGCGCACGCGGCGCGGAGCCGCGGGTTGGCCGCAGGGTCGGGCAGGCCGCTGCGGGCGGAGACGGTGATCTCACGGATCAGCTTGGCGAATTGCCGCGCCCGTCGCGCATCTTGCGCCCCCTTGCGGTGCATGATGTTCTTGAATTGGGAATGTCCGGCCATCGCCGTGCCTTCTATCCTTGTGTAAGGTGCGAGGCGCTTTTAGCAGCGGCGGCGACGGCGGGAAATGCCTCGCGCGGAGGAGACGGGATGGATGTGAAAGAGGCGATTTTGCGCCGCCGCTCGGTGCGCGGCTTTCTTCCGACCAAGGTCGATGCGGCGGCGCTCAAACGGGCGATGGAGCACGCCAATCGGGCGCCTTCCGGCGGCAATGTCCAGCCCTGGCACATCGCCGCCATCGCCGGCGCGCCGCTCGCGGCCCTCAAGGGCGCGATGGCGGAAAGCTATGGCGTGGTCGAGCCGGAACCGGAATACGCGATCTACCCCTCGCCGCTGCCCGAGCCCTATCGTTCCCGCCGTTTCGCCAATGGCGAACAATTATATGCCCATCTCGGCATCCCGCGCGAAAACAAGGCCGAACGCCTGCGCTGGCTCGGCTGGAATTACCAGTTTTTTGGCGCCCCGGCGGCGGTGTTCATCCATACCCCGCGCTTCATGGGGGCGCCGCAATGGTCGGATCTCGGCATGTGGATGCAAAGCTTCATGCTGCTGCTCCTGGCCGAGGGGCTGCAAAGCTGTGCCCAGGAATGCTGGTCGCGCTATCCGCACATCGTCCGCCGGTTCGTCCCCATTCCGGACGAGCATATTCTGTTCGCGGCCATCGCCATCGGCCATGCCGACGAGACGGCGCCGGCGAACGCACTCCGCGCCGATCGCGCGCCCCTCGCCGAGGTCGCGACCTGGCACGGCTTTGCTGACTGAAATCACCCTCAGGAAAGGATCCTCTTCACGCGAGCGATTGGTTCAGCCGCGAGCGCGCACGGGTTGATCCTGATCCGGGCATCGGCTATGTCCACTCGTCGGCAGCCCAGGTAGCTCAGTTGGTAGAGCATGCGACTGAAAATCGCAGTGTCGGTGGTTCGATTCCGCCCCTGGGCACCATCCCCCTCTTCTCTATTGTTTCTTTTCACCGCCAGGGCTACGCTATGGCCCTCTTATGCCACTGATAAATCGGCATAATGTGGGGGGTTTAGCGCACGGTAGCGTAGCCGCGGATACCATAGCGTGCCCCCGGTATGCCCCTTCGTCTGCTGGTATCCATGTTGGTATCCGCCCCCCCTGTTGGTATCGTGCCTCCCAGGAGGACAAGCCGATGCCTTTGACGGATGCAAAGTGCCGGTCAGCACAACCCGGACCCAGGCTCCAGAAACTGACCGATGGTGGCGGACTCCAGCTATGGCTGCAGCCGACCGGCGCCCGATTGTGGCGGTTTGCCTACCGGTTCGACGGCAAGCAAAAGCTCCTCGCGCTCGGGGTCTACCCCACGGTTCCGTTGGCGCGTGCCCGCCAGGCACGAGAGGACGCGAAGCGCGTACTGGCGGATGGCCTCGATCCGGCGCTCGAAAAAAAGCGACAGGCTCAGGCTCGGGCGGACGCCCCGACGTTCCGCCACATCGCTGCTGAGTATGTCGCGAAGCTCCGGCGGGAGAAGCGGTCAGATGCGACCATGGCAAAGGTTGAGTGGCTCCTTGGCTTCGCCAACGCGGAGTTTGGAGACGAACCAATCCGTCAGATCGCGGCGCCCGCTATCCTGAAAGTCCTGCAGTCTCTCGAAGCTCGCGAGAGATTCGAGTCGGCTCGTCGGCTTCGGTCAACGATCGGCAGCGTATTCAGATACGCGATCGCCACCGCCCGTGCCGAAATCGACCCGACCTACGCCCCTCGGGGCGCTTTGACGCAAGTCAAAGCAACGCCGCGTGCGGCGATCACGGACGCCAGGAAATTTGGCGCCCTGCTGCGCGCCATCGACGCATTCGATGGGCAGCCAAGCACGCGGATCGCACTGCAATTGCTCGCGCTCTTGTTTCCCCGACCCGGCGAATTGCGCTTGGCTGAATGGACCGAGTTCGACTTAGAACGAGCGGTGTGGTCGATCCCCGCGTCCCGAATGAAGATGCGGCGGCCACACCA
>JAKAQU010000148.1 GCA_021819535.1 Pseudomonadota bacterium
CGGCAAGGGGCGGGTCGCGTTACTGCTCTCGGATCAGATTTGGCTCTGGTCGCGCGGCCATCAGGGCGGGGGGCCGCAAGCGGAGTTACTGAAACGTGTCGCGCATTGGCTGATGAAGGAGCCGGAACTGGAGGAAAACGCGCTTTCGGCCCGCATCGAAGGCGGCACGCTCACCGTCGAAAATCGCAATCTCGCCGCCCCGGCCGCGGTCGCGGCGCGGGTGACCGACCCCGAGGACAAGGTCGTCGATATTCCGCTCCGCGAGGATGCGCCAGGGCATGCGCGCGCGACGTTGCCGGCGGAAAAGCCGGGCGTATGGCGGATCGAGGCCGATGGGCGCTCGGCCTATGTCGCGGCAGCGGGGGGCGATCCGCTGGAAATGGCCGATCTCCGTGCGACCGCGACCAAGCTCGCGCCATTGGTCAAGGCGAGCGGCGGCAGCATCCATTGGCTCGATCCCGAAGGCGCGCCGCTACTCCGCCGCACCGAGCCGGGCGCGCGGCAGGCGGGCGGGCAGTGGATCGGCTTGCGGCGCAATCACGACCATATCGTGACCGGGGTCGCGGCATTGCCGCTCTTGCCGAGCCCCGCCGCTTTGGCAATCATCCTCGCACTCATGGTCATTGCCTGGCGAGAGGAAGGGCGATGAGCGGCAAGCACGACACCTATCGACCGCAGGGAGGGATGTGTCTTCCAGAACGTCGATTCGCCTGAACGCGGCACCTCGCCCGGCGCGTCCCCCCCCTGGCCGGCGCTGTTCGCGCTGATCGGGTTCATCGGGCTCTGTCTCCTGGTGGGTGGTGCGTCCGGCGCCATCACCGAGCTTTCGGTGCATGATTGGTATCCCTCGCTCACCCGCCCGCCGGGCACACCCCCCAACCGCGTGTTTCCGCTGGTCTGGTCGGTGCTTTACGTGCTGATGGGGATCGCTGCGTGGCGCGTCTGGCGCGAGCCGCGCATCGCGGCCCGCCGGCGGGCGGGAGCACTCAGCCTCTGGGGCTGGCAATTGCTGTGCAACGCCCTCTGGACGCCCGCCTTTTTCGGGCTCGAAAGCCCGCTTGCCGGGCTTGCGGTGATGGCCGCCCTGATCGCCCTGATCGCCGTGACCGTCATCGCTTTTTCACGCATCGATCGGGTTGCCACTGGGTTGATGCTGCCCTATGCGGGCTGGGTGCTTTATGCCGCTTATCTTAATGCCGGTTTTTGGTGGCTGAACTGAAGGAACGGGAGGGTTCGATGCGCGCAACCGCGATCCGCCGGCCACGCTCCCGCTTGTTCGTCCTGCGGGTGGCGGCCGTCTTCTCGGCGCTCCTGTGCGGGGCCTGCCTGATGTCGGGCGCCGCGCGGGCGCAGGTCGCAACCCCCGGGCTCGGTGGCGCTGGCGGCAGCCCGGGCGGTATGCCTGGCGGCGCTGGCGGCGGTGCCGGCCCGGCCGGCTCCAATCCGAGCGACAAGGAGGCGCCGGCGCTGGCGCCGGCATTGCCGGGGGCGATTTCGACCAACGATGCGGTCGCCCCGGCGAGCAAGCCGGCGGCCGAAATGTCGCCCAATGACGCGCTGTTCGACGCCATCGAGCGCGGTGATTTGCCCGCGGTGCGCGATGCCCTCTCACGCGGCGCGCAATTGAACGCGCAGGACGTGCTCGGCGAGACGCCGCTCGAACTCGCGGTCGATCTCGGCTGGCACGCGATCGCGTTCACGCTTCTCTCCATGCGCGGGGCATCGAGCGGGGGGGATGGCGCATCGGGCGGGGTTGCCGATGTTTCGGTGCTGAGCCGCGCCGAGGCCAAGGAGGCGGCGCTGACGCGGCTGCCGGAAGCGGCGCCACGCCCCGGGGCGCGCTTCGCGCTGAGCGGCAGCGCCGGCGTGATCGCGGCCGCCGACGCTTTCCCCGGCACACCCAACCCGGATGCCGGTTTCCTCGGCTTCGGCGTGCCGCATTGAGGGTCTTACTTCGCGGTTGATGTTATCTTGAGGGATGTTGTCCTGATGATGAACGAGACGCGCCGCAAGCGGCGGCGGTGGCTGGCTTTGGCACTCGCGGGCGTGGTGCTCGCCCCTTCTCTCGCCCGCGCCGAGCCTTGTGCGCGGCCGGCGGATAAGGGTGCTTTCGATGTCGCGGCGCTGAAAAGCCGCCTCATGATCACAGCACTCACCTGCAACGCGCATGACCAGTACAACGATTTCGTCACCCGCTATCGCGCCGACCTGCAACACGAGGACAAGATCCTCGATGCCTATTTTGCCCGCGCCTATGGCCGGGCCGCGCGCAAGCAGCACGATGATTACACGACCCTGCTCGCCAACACCCTCTCCGAGCAGGGGCTCAAGCAGGGAACGGGGTTTTGCGACCAGAATCTCGGCGCTTTTGCGAAAGTGATGGCGCTCCACGACGGCGCGGCCCTGCCCGATTTCGCCGCGGCACAAGCGATCACGCAGCCGATCTCTCTCACTTTGTGCCCATTGGTGCCGGCCAAGGCCAAGACGAAGCCGAAAGCGCAGGCGAAATCCTCACCCTGATCCGAGTTTGGGCTTGGACCGCGTGGCGGCCGAGGACGATGATTTTCGCGGGGAGGGGGGTGCGCGCCGCCCGCTCTCTGTCGGAGCCGGGGCTTGGGTCTTGGCCGGGCGGGGGTGCGCGGTTTCCGGGCGCGTGCCCGCGAGACGTTCGATCAGACCCGCCATGGCATCGATATAATCGGCCATGGCGAGATGGCGCTCGGCATAGCGCCGCGCATTGACGCGAAGACGTGCCGAGAGCGCGCGATCCTCAAGCACCGTGAGTACCCGCTCGGCCACCCGTTCCGGCTCCAGAAAAGGCGCGAGCAGGCCGTTTTCGCCATCCGTGATGAATTCGCGCACCGGCCCGGTATCGCTGCCGATGACCGCGCATCCGCTCGCCAGCGCCTCGCGCAGCGACCACGAGGCGACGAACGGGTAGGTGAGATAGACATGCGCGTCCGAGCGCTGCAAAAGCCGCCGGTAATCGCGGTAATCGATGCGGCCGGGGAAATGGACGCGGCTTTCATCGAACCGCCCCTTGACCTCGTTCTGGAAATAGTTGCGCCAGGAATCATTGGCGAGCTTGGCGCCGTAGCTGACGCCATCGCCGCCGACCAGGATGACGCGAAGATCCCGCCGCGCCCGGAAGAGATGCGGCAAGGCCCGCATCATGATGTGATAGCCGCGATAGGGCTCGAGATCGCGGGCGACGAAAGTGATCAGCTTTTCTTCCGGCGCGACCGTGATGCCATCGATGAGGAAAGGTTTTTTGGCCGCGTCGGAATCGGGCTGGCAGAGGTCGAGATCAGCGCCTTCGCGAATGATGCTGATGCGTGGGCGTGCCCAGTCGGGATAGGTCTCGTGCTGAAAGCGGGTCGGCGTCTGGCCATGACCGGGAAGCTGAAGCGCCAGCAGATTGACCGTGTTCTTGACCCGGATATTGGACAGCATCGCGGGCGCGACCGGAAATTCGGGATCGAAGCCGACATCGAGCCCGTCGGTATGATAGAAGAACTCGAAATAGCCGAGCATCGGCACGTCCGGCCAGACATCGCAGAGATCGAGCATTTCGCCCCAGCCGTGATGGCCGATGATGATGTCGGGCCGAAAGCCGAGGCCTTGCAATTGCCTTGCTGCCTGCGCCACCGCCTCGGCGCGGATCATCGCCGGCTCGATCTCGCGGAGATTGCGATGCGCGTCCTTGCTCGGCTCGCGGCCGAGACGATAGACGAGCTTGCGCACGCCGGAGATCGCGTTCTGGTTGTCATCGGTCAGGAACAGGATCTCATGCCGCCGCGCCGCCGCGAGATAGCGGAGCAGGTGGAGATACTGGCCCGGGAAATTCTGATGGACGAAAAGGAAGCGCACGCGCCGCCCGTTATCGGCCGCGTCGTGGCGCCGTTTTCCCGGTGCGGCCGGGTGCGGGCTTTGCCGCGGGCGCCGGACGGCGGGTGGGTTTCGTCGCGGCGGGCGTGGGTTTTGCCGGAGGCTTCGCGGCGCTGGCCTTGGCCGGCGTGGTCTTGGCCGGCGTGGCCTTGGTGGCACCCGGCTGGCGGCGCTGCAAAACGATCTGGAACGCTTCCAGAGGCGCCATGCTCTCCGCCTCGCAGGCCTCGCCATCGGCAACCGGGCCGATCGCGGTGCCATCGACGAACGTCGCCGAGTAGAGGCAGCGATGGGTCTCGCGCGTCTTGCCGCGCAGGCGGACACGTAGCCCGAGCAGCGGCAGCGCCATGCCGCGGCTGCCGCAGATCTTGCCCCCCTCGACCCAGGGCGAAAGCCAGCCACGGCCGAGCACGGCCTGATATTCGATGTCCTGTGCCGCGACTTCGCCGCGGGGCGAGAGGGCGAAGCCTTCCACCCAGCGTTTGCTGCCGCGATCGCCGATCCATTCGCCGAGCATGCCGCCGATATCTCCGCGGATCTGAACATGCGCCGCGATCTCGAAATTCCCGTGGATCGGCAGGGCGGAGCCGCCCGCCGGCGCCGGTGCCGCCGCGGGGAGAGGGGGGCGCGGATCGGCGGCGGATGGGCGGGCGGGCTGGGGCGCCATGCCGGCTGGGGCGGCAGCATCCTCGGCGAGCCGCAGCACCTGGAGGCGCGGCGCGTTTTCTGGTCCGACGCCCGGGGCCTGATAGATCGTCACCAATATCTGCGCCGGCCCGTCGCTCACGCGCACGAGCGCCGCATCCGCGGTCCCGCTCAGCCAGCCATCGGGGCGAAAGGCGGAGATGCTCACCGCCTGCGGCCGACTCGCAGCCCCGGGCGGCAGCGAAATCCGCACCCCCGGAAGGCCCGATCCGTCTTCGGCGCGGCGCGCGCCCGGCGTCTGCACGATGCAGAAAAGCCCGGTTTCCAGCGTCATCAAATGGCCCGAGACGCGCATTTCGGTAAACATCTTCTGGTTCATGCCGGGGGCATTCGTCGCCGGGCCGCTGGCTTCGGACATTTTGTTCGTCTCGCTCCGTCAAAGAGGGAAAACGCCTGACGCGGGTGATGGTATTTCTCTAGCCGCGCCAATGCGCTGAGTAAACCGTGATGATCCCGCCCGGCGCCGAGCGGCGCCGAGCAGGGCATCGTTCACCGCCGCCGGTGACGCATCGAGCGGGAGCGCGAGGCCGCGCCCGCTCTCACGAATGCGCTCGCCCTGGGCGCCGAGTGCGAAGGCGATGACGAAGAGATCGGCACGCCACATCTCGCTCAGCGTATAGCACCAGGTCTCCGGCACCACCGAGGGCAGAAAGCCGATCGCGGCACCTTGCGCCGCGATCAGCGCGACCGCTTCCTCCGGCCGGTAATCGCCGGTGACGAAGGCCTTTCCGGTGGCGAGCAGCGGCTCATCGCCGATCGTCACGCCGACGACGGTGAAGGCGAGCGGCAGATTCCGCGCCTCGGCGTCGCGCGCACAGGCGAGCAGACGGCGATATCCCTTCTCCACGCCGATCGCGCCGGCGAGCACGACGCGGACCACGCCGTCCGCCACCGGTGCTGCGGGCAGGCGGGGGCCGGGATCCTCCTCCCAGGGCACGACGCGCGGGTCGATCGCGGGGAAATGGCGGACCATCCGCGCCGCGACATCCGCCGTCGGCGCGACCACTTGCGCCGCACCTGCGAGCAAAAGCCCGGACCGTTTCCGGAGCGCCGGCGCCGCGATCGCCTCCTCGATCTCCCGCCCGGCATCGGCGATGCAGGCGGCGCAGGCCTCGACCGGCGGCTCGCCGCAATAGCTGCCTTCGGCGCCGAGTAGCTTGATGCGCGGGCAAAGCCAGGCGTAATCATGGACATAGACGTCATATGGCACGCCGAGCGCGCGGCAGAGCGCGAGCACCGCGTCGTGGTCGTGGCCGAGGAGATGATGGATTTCGACGGCGCGGATGTTTTCCGCCCGCAGCAGGGTGAGGAGATCGCTGGTCTCGCGCGGCAAATCGAAACCGAGATTGGGAAAATCGCCATTGGGAAAACTGCCATTGGGAAAACCGCCGGGCGCTTCCGCGCGGGCGAGATAGGAGCGATTGCGGCCGGCCTCCGCGCGCGGGCTGCCGCGAAGGAGAATGGCCCGCGATCCCGCCGCCCGCAAAGCCGTGGCCCGCGCCGCGAGATGGGTCTCGACACCGCCGCCGCGGTCATGCCCGATCAAGAGCACCGCCGGCCGCGCGGCTTTTTCCCTCGTTGCCACCCAGCGCGCGCGATCGAGCCGCCGCCGCGCCGGCGCCAAGGGATCGGCGGCGAGATAGTGCTCGATCAGCGCATCATAGCCGGGATGCAGCCGCTCAAGGAGGGCCGCGTTGCGGGCGCGGAGCGCGCGCTGGCCGGTGCCGAACGAAACCCCGCCGCGATGGGCGACGAACACCGAAACCGCGGCCACGTGCCGGAAGCCGAGATGGCGGGCGCGGAGACAAAAATCATTCTCCTCGCCATAGCCTTGCGCGAACACATCCTCGCGGAACAGCCCGACCCGATCGAGGGCGGCGCGGCGGATGTAAAGGCAGAACCCGACGCCGACCGGGATGTCGATCACCTTGCCGCGCTGGGCGCGCGCGGCGAGTGCGGCGAGGCGCGAGAGGCTAGCGCCATCGGGCATGGCATTGCCGCCCTCCCGGCTTGGGTAGCTCAGCAAGGTCGCCTCATTGGAAAACGGGGTCGCGGTGGCGATCGCAGGCTCATGGTAGGCCGCGGCGCGGAGGCCCGCGAGCCAGTCTCCGGCGACCTCGGTGTCGCTGTTGAGGAGTACGACGTCATCGCCGCCGGCAGCCCGGATACCGGCGTTCGCAGCGCCAGGAAAGCCGCGATTGCGGGGCAGACGGATGAGGGTGATGCGGCGCTTTTTCGCGAGAGCCACGAGGTCGGCTGCGAGGTCGGGCTCGGGGCTTGCATCTTCGACGACGAGGATCCGGGTGCGTTTCGAGACGGTCGCGAACACCGACTCCAGGCAGGCGAGGGTTTCGTCGCGGCCGAGATAGACCGGAATGACGATGCTGATGGGGCGCGGCCGGGCGCGGGCGCGCTCGGCGGGCGAGCCGTGGAGATCGGCATGGATCGCGGCGTGCGCTGCAAACGTCGCGCGCGCGGGGGGCTTCGCTTTATCCGCGCAGCCCCCCCCCGTCGCTCGCGCGATCGCACGTGCCATTGCTTCCGCGCTCCGGCGCTCGGCCGTGGGATCGAGCGGGCTTCCGAGCAGATAGAT
>JAKAQU010000149.1 GCA_021819535.1 Pseudomonadota bacterium
TCTTGCGGACGAGGAGAAGCTGCGCCTCGCCCTTGCGCTCGCCGTCGCGGTCAGCGGCGAAGATCCGCCGCTCGAACGCATCCCGACCCCGGCCAATGGCTGGCTCGCGCGCAATCGGGAGGCGTTTCCGCCGCAAGAGGTTGGCAGGCGGTTCGAGCTGCGTGGCACGCATTTGCCGCCGCACGGCAAGCCGGGGCGGATCACGCTCACCCTCGATGCCGGGCTCGCTTTCGGCTCGGGCGAGCATGGCTCGACGCGCGGCTGCCTCCTCGCGCTCGAACGTCTCGCGCGTCACCATCGCCCGCGCCGTATACTCGATCTCGGTACGGGCTCCGGGATTCTCGCGATGGCGGCGGCGCGGCTCTATCGCCGTCCGGTGCTGGCGAGCGATATCGATCCGTGGTCGGTGCGGGTTTCCGCCGAAAACGCGACGCGCAACGGTCTTGCGCGCGCGGTCAGGGTCGTTCTCGCCGATGGCTGGCGCCAGCGCCCGCTATGCGCGGCGAGGCCATTCGATCTCGTGTTCGCGAATATTCTCGCGCGCCCCCTCTGCGCCATGGCGCACGACCTGGCACGCCATCTCACCCCCGGAGGCTATGCCATTCTCGCCGGTCTGCTCGAAAGCCAGGCGCGCATGGTGCTCGCCGCTCATCGCCGTGCCGGTCTCGTCCTCGCCGCTCACATCCGCCAGGGCGCTTGGACGGCGCTGATCCTGCGCCGGCCCGCCCCAGAGGTGGTGCGATGCGTCTAGAGGGCGCGGAGCGAAAGGCAGCGCGCGGTGCGGCCGGCTTCGCGCTGGGCGGCGAAGGCGGGGTCGAACACCAGCGCCAATTCACCGCGCGTAAGCCCGATATCGGCGAGTTCGCGATCAGAGAGGCGCGAAAGCTCGTCGATCACGAGGCGGCGTTCCGCATGCTCCGCGATTTTTGCCGCGAGTGTGGAAAAACCGCGGCCGGCGGCGGCCAAGGCGCGGGCCAAGAGCGGCTCGCGCGAAGCATTTCCGTGCGGCGCGAACGCAACCGGGCCGGCTACCGAGTGGCCGGCGGGAAAAATTTCGAGATTGGCAAAATCGATGGTCATGGCACCCTCACCTCGTCCAGAAAGAGACCCTTGGGGGCGGCGAAGACCGCTCTTCGGAACCTCTTGCAGCGCGGTATATGCGCCTCGGCGGCTTATTGTGCAGGTGCGAAGAAGGCGTGCCAGATATGATTGAAACGCATAATGATAGCGTGAGTTATGAAATTTTTGCTAAACGACTCGCCTCTCTGCGCGCAGCCCTCGCCACCGCCGGCATCGCCGGCTTCATCCAGCCCCGCGCTGACGAGCATCTCGGCGAATACGTCCCGCCCGCCGCCGAACGCCTCGCCTGGCTCTCCGGCTTCACCGGCAGCGCCGGGCTCGCCTGCGTGCTCGCCGCTCGCGCGGCCCTGTTCACCGATGGCCGCTACACGCTGCAGGCCGCGGCCGAAACCGATCCCACCCTTTGGCAACGCCTTCACATCATCGAAACACCGCCCCCCGCCTGGCTCGCCGCCCATGTCGCCACGGACGCGCCGATCGGCTATGATCCCTGGCTGATCAGCGACGAACAGTTGCAGCGTTTTCGCGCGGCAGGCCTCCACATGGTCGCGATCGCCAATCCGATCGATGCTCTGTGGCAGGACCGCCCGGCCCCGCCCCGCGCCCCCGCGCTCGCCCATGATCTCGCTTTCGCCGGCCGCAGCGCCGCCGACAAACGCGCCGAAATCGCGGGCCTCCTGCGGGCTGCCGGCGAGGATGCCGCCGTCCTCACCGATCCCGCCTCGGTCAACTGGCTCTTCAATCTGCGCGGCAGCGACGTGCCTTTCACCCCCTTCGCGCTCGGCTTTGCCATCCATCACGCAGACGGGCGGAGCGAAATTTTCATCACCGCCGAGAAATTATCCGCCGAGACGCGGGCTTTCCTCGGCGATATGCTCAGCATCGCCGAGCCCGCAGCACTGCCCGCCGCCCTCGCCGCCCTCACCGGACGCCGGGTGCGCGTCGATCCCGCCGCGAGCCCGGCCTGGTTTTCCGAGCAATTACGCGCCGCCGGCGCGCGCGTGAGCCAAGCCCCTGATCCCTGTCTTTTGCCCAAAGCCTGCAAGAACCCGACCGAACAGGAAGGGGCGCGGCGCGCGCATAAGCGCGACGGCCGCGCGCTCTGCCGCTTTCTCCACCACATGAGTGAACACGGCGCGGTCGAGAGCGAAATTTCGGCCGCGAACCGCCTCCTCGCTCTCCGCGGCGAGGAAAAAAATTTCCGCGGCGAGAGTTTTCCCGCGATCACCGCGGCCGGCGCACATGGCGCCATCATCCATTATCGCGCGAGCGCCGCGAGCGACCGCGTGATCGGCACCGATACCGTCTATCTGATCGATTCCGGCGGGCAATATCTCGACGCGACGACCGACGTCACCCGCACCCTCTGGATCGGGCCGGGCGCGCCGCCGGCCGTGCTCCGCGAGCGCTTCACCCGCGTCCTCAAAGGCCATATCGCGCTCGCGACGATGATATTCCCGCAAGGCGTCGCCGGGCCCCATCTCGATGCTTTCGCCCGCCGCGCGCTCTGGGAAATCGGGCTCGATTACGATCACGGCACCGGCCACGGTGTTGGCAGCTATCTTTCCGTGCATGAAGGCCCGGCCGGCATTTCCCGCGCCGCGCGTCCCATCGCGCTGGCTGCCGGGATGATCCTCTCGAACGAGCCGGGATTTTACGCCGAGGGCGAATACGGCATCCGGCTCGAAAATCTGCTCCTCGTCCGCCCGATGCCGGAAATCAGTCAAACCCGATCGTTTCTCGGCTTCGAGACACTGACGCTGGCCCCGTTCGACCGCGCCCTGATCGACCCCGTCCTGCTCACGCCGCAAGAGCGCGGCTGGCTCGACGCCTATCACGCCCGGGTCGTCGCCGAACTCGGGCCCGATCTTCCGCCGCCCGCGCGCGCGTGGCTCGCTTCGGCTTGCGCGCCGGTGGTGTAGAGGAAGGGGGGTTCTTTTTTTGAAAAAAAGAACCAAAAAACTTTATTCGTTATGTTTTTCAGAGTTTGCAACCTGCGAAGGCCAGCATGGCGCCGCCAAGTGCCACGATCCCGCTGAATATCTCCGGTCGGTAAGGTAGCCGGCAATGCTCTCGCTCGTTACCCGCCGAGCTTGTCGAGTTCCCGCACCACCGCTTCGCCCATGACCTGGGTACTCACCTTGGCGCAGTTGCGGGCCATGATGTCGGCGGTGCGGAGCCCGCTCGCCAGGACATGCGTGCAAGCGGCCTCGATCAGTTTCGCTTCCTCCTCCATGGCGAAGGAATAGCGGAGCAGCATCGCAAAACTCAGGATCTGCGCCAGCGGATTGGCGATGCCCTTGCCGGCGATATCGGGGGCGCTGCCGTGGATCGGCTCATAAAGCGCATGGCGACGGCCCTTCGCGTCGAGCCCGCCGAGCGTCGCCGAGGGCAGCATGCCGAGACTTCCGGTAAGCATCGAGGCGAGATCGGAAAGCAGATCACCGAACAGATTGGTGGTGACGATGACGTCGAACTGGCGCGGATTGCGCACCAGTTGCATGGCGCAATTATCGGCGTACATGTGGGAAAGTTCGATATCGGCGAACTCGCGCTCATGGAGGGCGGTGACCGTCTGGCGCCAGAACAGCCCGCTTTCCATCACATTAGCCTTCTCGACGCTGCAAACACGCCCCTGGCGTGTCCGCGCGAGTTCAAAGGCGACGCGTGCCACGCGCTCGATTTCGTGCGTGGTGTAGGTTTCCGTGTTGAAGCCGCGCCTTTCGCCATTGGGGAGGGTTTCGATCCCACGCGGCTCACCGAAATAGATGCCGCCGGTGCTTTCGCGCACGATCATCAGATCGAGCCCGTGCACCACCTCCGGCTTCAGCGTGCTCGCGTCCATCAGCGGGTCGAAGACCACCGCCGGGCGCAGATTGGCAAACAGGCCAAGCTCGCGCCGCAGCGTGAGGATCGCGATCTCGGGCCGCATGTCGAAGCCGAGCTTGTCCCATTTCGGCCCGCCGACCGAGCCGAACAGCACCGCATCCACTTCCTTGGCGCGGGCGACGGTTTCGGGCGTGATCGGCGTGCCGCGGCTATCGATCGCGGCCCCGCCGACGATATCCTCGCTGGTATCGAACGTAACCGCGCGCTTACGCCCGATCCAGTCGATCACCCGCCTGACCTCGTGCATGACCTCGGGGCCGATGCCATCGCCGGGGAGGATCAGCAGCGATTTATTGGCGGTCATCGGATATCCCCCTATGCGAGTGTGGTTTTGGGCAGCCAGGGCTGCACGGCGGCGCGGTTTCGCTCGAACGCGTCGATGGCGCCGGCATGGGCCATGGTCTGGCCGATATCGTCGAGGCCATGCAAAAGCAGATGCTTGCGGAACGGATCGATCTCGAAGGCGATTTCCTCACCATTCGGGCGCACCACCACTTCGCGTGCAAGATCGATGGTGAGCCGGGCATTGTCGCCCTGGCGCGCATCTTCTATCAGCGCATCGCAGACGGCGCGCGGCAGCCGGATCGGCAGAATGCCGTTCTTGAAGCAGTTATTGTAGAAAATATCGGCGAAATCGGGCGCGATGACCGCGCGGATGCCAAAATCGAGCAGCGCCCAAGGGGCGTGCTCGCGTGACGAGCCGCAGCCGAAATTTTCATGCGCGATCAGAATTTGCGCCTGCCGGTAGGGCGCTTGGTTGAGCACGAAATCGGGCCGCTCGGCGCCGTTTTCGTCATAGCGGAGCGTATCGAAGAGATGGACGCCAAGGCCGCTCCGGCGGATGGTTTTCAAGAACCGCGCCGGAATGATCTTGTCGGTATCGACATTGGCGAGCGGCAGGGGGGCCGCGATCGCGGTGAGCGTGGTGAATTTTTCCATCAGGCGAACTCCCGCGCATCGACGAGGTGCCCCGCGATCGCCGCGGCCGCCGCCATTGCCGGCGAGAGCAGATGGGTGCGCCCTCCGGGGCCCTGACGACCCTCGAAATTACGGTTGGACGTGCTCGCCGCCCGCTGCCCCGGCGAGAGCTTGTCGGGGTTCATGCCGAGGCACATCGAGCAGCCGGGCTCGCGCCACTCGAACCCGGCCTCGGTCAGGATGCGGTCGAGCCCCTCGGCCTCGGCCTGTTTCTTGACGAGACCCGAGCCGGGCACGACCAGCGCCCGCACGCCCGCGGCGACGCGGCGGCCGCGGGCGATCGCGGCGGCGGCGCGGATATCCTCGATCCGGCCATTGGTGCAACTCCCGATGAAGACGACATCGATCGGGATTTCGGCGAGCTTCTGCCCCGGCGTGAGGCCCATATAGGTCAGCATGCGCGCGATCTCGGCGCGTTTGGCGGGATCGGGTTCGGCCGCGGGATCGGGAACGGCGCCGGTGATCGGCGCGACGCGCTCGGGGCTGGTGCCCCAGGTGACCATCGGGGCGATGGTGGCCGCGTCGAGCGTGACCGTGCGGTCATAAGCGGCGCCGGGATCGGTCGGAAGCGTGCGCCAATAGCGCACCGCCGCCTCGAAATCGGCGCCTTCGGGGGCGTAGGGCCGGCCTTTGATCCAGTCGAACGTGGTGTCGTCGGGGGCGATCAGTCCGGCCCGCGCCCCGGCCTCGATCGCCATGTTGCAGACCGTCATGCGCCCGGCCATGTCGAGGGCGCGGATCGCGTCCCCGGTAAATTCGATGACGTGGCCGGTGCCGCCGGCGGTGCCGATCTTGCCGATGATGGCGAGCACGATGTCCTTCGCCGTGGTCCCGGCCGGCGCCTGCCCGGCGACTTCGATGCGCATGTTTTTCGCCCGCTTCTGCAGCAGGGTCTCCGTCGCCAGCACATGCTCGACCTCGGAGGTGCCGATCCCGAAGGCGAGGGCGCCGAGTGCCCCATGCGTCGAGGTATGGCTGTCGCCGCAGACGATGGTCGTGCCGGGGAGGCTCAACCCCTGTTCGGGGCCGATGATGTGAACGATCCCCTGGCGTTCGTCGAGCACCGGAAAATACGGCACGCCGAACTCGGCGACGTTCTGCTCCAGCGTCTCCACCTGGAGCCGGCTCTCGGGTTCGGCAATGCCGCGGCTGCGGTCGGAGGTCGGGACGTTGTGATCGGCGACCGCGATCGTCGCCTCCGGCCGGCGCACGCGGCGGCCGGCCGCCCGTAGCCCCTCGAAGGCCTGCGGGCTGGTGACTTCATGCACCAGATGGCGGTCGATGTAGAGAAGGCAGGTGCCGTCCGGAAGCCGCTCGACGACATGGGCATCCCAGATCTTATCGAAGAGGGTGCGCGGTCCGGACATGCGGCAATCTCCCTTATTCGGCGGCGTCCTGCGGCAAGGCGGCGGTCTCGGCGGTGACGGCGCGGGCCTTCTCGGCGATGCGTGCCGATTTACCGGAGCGACCGCGGAGATAATAGAGCTTGGCCCGCCGTACATCGCCGCGGCGCACCACCTGGATCTCGGCGATGCTCGGCGCATAGAGCGGGAACACGCGCTCCACCCCCTCGCCGTAGCTGATCTTGCGCACGGTGAAATTGCTGTTGAGCCCCTTGTTGGAGCGGGCGATGCACACCCCCTCGAAGGCCTGGGTGCGGCTGCGCTCACCCTCCACCACCTTGACCGAGACGCGGAGCGTATCACCAGGGGCGAAATCCGGCACCGGACGGGCGGCGGTGAGGCGGGCCATCTGCTCGGCCTCGAATTGCTGGATGATATTCATGGGGAAGATCCTTTCGCTAGTCTGTTCTTACGGTGCGTTGTCCGGCCTGGCAACTGGCGGCTCGTGCCGGGCGGGCGCGCCATAATGGGGGGAGGCGGGGTGGGTGCTTTGATACGCGGCCCAAAGATCGGGGCGGCGGGAAGCAGTCAGCCGTTCGGCCTCGGCGCGGCGCCAGGCGGCAATGGCCGCGTGATCGCCGGACAGCAGGGGGGCGGGAACTTTTCGCCCCTGCCACTCGGCCGGGCGGGTATAATGGGGATATTCGAGGAGCGGCAGCGTGAAACTTTCTTCGCGCGCGCTTTCGGCGTCACCCATGACACCGGGGAGCAGCCGCACCACGGCGTCGAGCACCACCATCGCCGCGATTTCGCCGCCCGCCAGCACGAGATCGGAA
>JAKAQU010000150.1 GCA_021819535.1 Pseudomonadota bacterium
TCTAGATTTCGATCCAGCCCGCCGCCGATCCCGCCCATCATCACCGGATCGGCGAGGCCCTCCGCCCGCTTCGCGAGGAGGGGGTGCTGATCCTCGGCTCGGGAAGCTTCACCCATAATCTTCGCGCCGCTTTCGGCCTGATGCGGGGCGGCGGGGCGGCCGAGACCGAGCTTCCGGCCACCGCGCCCTTCCTCGCCTGGATCGAAGAGAAAGTGGCGGCGGGCGACGTCTCCGCCCTTCTCGCCTATCGCGAGGGCGCGCCGCATATGCGCGAAAATCACCCGACCGATGAGCATTTCCTGCCCTTCTTCGTCGCCCTCGGCGCCGGAACGCCGGGCCAGGCCGGCGAGCGCTGGCATCACAGCACCGATTACGGCCTGGCGATGGATGCCTATGCCTTTGCCTGAGGCGGATGTGCCTGAGGGGATGTGCCTGAGGCGGATGGCACCGAGGGATCGTGATCGAGCCCTGATCAGGACAGGTGCTGCCACGCGCTTGCCGCGCGGAGAGACGGGGGGCAGAATTCGGCGCCGGAGGAGATGCCGATGACGAACGCCGTGGATTGGCCCGATCAGGTTTTCACCACCCTCAAGCGCGCCGGTGTGCGCAAGATCGCCTATGTCCCCGATGCCGGCCATGCGCGGCTGATCACCCGCGCGCACGAGGATCCAAGCATGCGCGCCGTCGTGCTGACGACGGAGGAGGAAGGGATCGCGCTCGCCGCCGGCGCCTGGCTCGGCGGGGTTCGCGCCGCCCTCCTCATGCAATCCTCGGGGGTTGGCAACTGCATCAACATGCTCTCGCTTCCCGCCAATTGCCGGATGCCGCTCCTGATGCTGGTGACCATGCGCGGTGAATGGGGCGAGTTCAATCCCTGGCAGGTGCCGATGGGCCAGGCGACGGAGGCGGTCTTGCGCGCGTCCGGCGTCATCGTCCATCGCGCGAACGCCGCCGAGGAAGCGGCCCCCATGGTCGCCGCCGCCGCCGCCCTCGCCTATGACAGCCGGGTGAGCGTCGCCGTTCTCCTCTCTCAGCGCCTGATCGGCGCCAAGCAATTCGTCGCCGCGGGGGAGGCATTATGATGCAGGCCCTCGACCGGCGGGAAGCGGTTGCCGCGTTGCTCGCCGACCGGCGTGATCTTCTCGTCGTCACCGGACTGGGTTCGGCGAGCTACGATGTCGCGGCATGCGGCGACCGGGCGGAGAATTTTTATCTCTGGGGGGCGATGGGCGGCGCCGCGATGGCCGGCCTCGGCCTTGCCCTCGCCCGGCCCGATCGGCCGGTTCTGGTGATCACCGGCGATGGCGAGATGCTGATGGGGCTCGGCGCGCTCGCCACCATCGCCGCCGCCGGGATCGCCAATCTCGCGATCGTGGTGCTCGACAACCGGAGCTACGGCGAGACCGGCGCGCAGCCGAGCCACACCGCCCATGGCGTCGATCTCGCCGCCATCGCCAAGGGCTGCGGCTGGGCGGATACGCACACCATCGCCGATGCGGCCGGGCTCGATCAGCTCGCCCGCGCCCTCCACCGCGAGGGGCCGCGTTTCGCCGTCATCCGCATCGCGCCCGGCGAGAAGCCGCGCATCCTGCCGCCCCGCGACGGCGCGTTCCTCGCCCAGCGTTTCCGCGCCGGGCTCGGGATCGGGGAGCCGTGAGGCGATAAAGGCGGCATCGCGCCGGGCCGGTATCGATTTCTTATCGATTTTCTGACGATCCCCCTTCCCGCGCGTCTCCCGCTCGGGCAGAGTTGCGCAATCCGCCCGAGACGGCCGTTTTCAGGAATATCCGATCCATGTTCGCATTCTTGCCACCAGATTTGGATTTTGCGCCGATCGCCACGGGTTTTTTTGATTTCGAGGCACCGCGATCCCCAGGCGAGGGGTTTCAGCCCCTGCTTTACCCGCTCTATCACCTCCATGCCGATACCCTGGCCGCCTGGCGCATGCTCTCGCGCGGCGCGAGCACGTTTTTGCGCCCGCTCATCGGTGCGACGCCAGGAACGATCCCGCTCGGTGTCTTCGCCGGCGCCCTGGAAATGCTCGGCCACAGCGAGACCACCCATGCGCGGCCGCATTTCGGCATCACCTCGACCGTGATGGAGGGCGGTGAAGTCACCGTCATCGAGGAGGAGTTCCTGCGCACGCCATTCGCGACCCTCCTTCATTTCCGCAAGGAAATGGGGCGGAGCCAGCCGCGCGTGCTTCTCGTCGCGCCGATGTCCGGGCATTTTTCGACGCTCCTCCGCAACACGGTCGAAACCCTTCTTCCCGAGCACGACGTTTTCATCACCGACTGGGTGAACGCGCGCGATGTGCCGCTCGCCGCCGGACGCTTCGATCTTTCCGATTTCATCGATCATCTCATCGATTTTCTCATCGCGATCGGCCCTGGCGCGCATGTCGTCGCGGTGTGCCAGCCCTCGGTGCCGGCGCTCGCCGCCGTCGCTGTGATGGCCGAGGAACGGCATCCGGCGCTGCCGAAGAGCCTCACCATGATGGCGGGGCCGATCGATACCCGCATCAACCCGACCCGGGTCAATGAACTCGCCCGATCGCGCCCGCTCGACTGGTTCGAGGACAATCTCATCGCGCGCGTTCCCTGGCGCCACCGCGGCGCCGGGCGGCGCGTCTATCCCGGGTTCGTCCAGCTCTCGGCCTTTGTTTCGATGAATTTCGACCGCCACGTCACCGCCCATTGGCGGCAATGGCGCAACATCGCCCTCGGCGATTTCGCCAAAGCCGAGGCGCATCGCGAATTTTATAGCGAATATCTGGCGATCATGGATTTGCCGGCGGAATTCTATCTGGAAACCGTTCGCGCCGTGTTCCAAGAGCATCGCCTGCCGCAGGGAAACCTCACCTGGCACGGCCACAGGATCGATCTCGGCGCGATCGAAACCACGAGAATTCTCGCGATCGAGGCGGAACGCGATGATATTTGCGGCATCGGTCAGACCCGCGCCGCCCTCGACCTCTGCCCCAATCTGCCCGACAGCCGCAAAGCCTACCATCTTCAGCACGGCATCGGCCATTATGGCGTGTTCAGCGGCCGGCACTGGCGGGGCGAAATCTACCCGGCACTACGCGCAACCATTGCCGAGAGCGAGCGCGGCTGACGGCCGGCCACATCTTCGCTCTGGCCGATTAGCGCGGAGATGGTAAACTCGCCCTCCAGTGAAGCGCCTCACTCCGGGGCGCCGGCCTTCGCCGACCGGCCTCGCCCGAGAAGGCCGGCCTTGCCCAAGGATAAATGACATGACCGAGCACCGCCCCAACTCCGCCGCTGCCCGCGACATCGCCTCCGTCCTCCATCCCTATACCGATCTCGTGGCCCATGCCGAAACCGGCCCGCTGGTGATCACGCGCGGCGAGGGGGTGCGGGTGTGGGATGAGAACGGCAAGCCCTATATCGAGGCGATGGCCGGGCTCTGGTGCGCCTCTCTCGGCTTCAGCAATGAGCGCCTGGTCGAGGCCGCGGCGGCGCAGATGCGCAAACTTCCCTTCTATCACGCCTTCGCCGCCAAATCGCATGAGCCGCTCATCACGTTGGCTGAAATGCTGCTGGCGCGCGCGCCGGTCGCGATGAGCAAGGTGTTCTTCGCCAATTCGGGGTCGGAGGCCAATGATACCGCGATCAAGATGATCTGGTATGTCAACAACGCCCTCGGCCGCCCGCAGAAGAAAAAAATCATCGGCCGCGTCAAGGGCTATCACGGCATCACGCTCGCGGCCGCCTCACTTACTGGGCTGGCCGCCAATCACCGCTCGTTCGATGTGCCGCTGCCGGGCTTTCTGCACACCATAACCCCGCATTTCTATCACGGCGCGCAGCCGGGCGAGAGCGAGGCCGCGTTTGCCGCCCGTTGCGCGAGCGAACTCGAAACCCTGATCCTCGCCGAAGGGCCGGAGACCATCGCCGGCATGTTCGCCGAGCCGGTGATGGGCGCGGGCGGCGTGATCGTGCCGCCGGCGGGGTATTTCCCGGCGATCCAGGCGGTGTTGCGCAAATATGATATTCTTCTCGTCGCCGACGAGGTGATTTGCGGCTTCGGGCGCACCGGCAATTACTGGGGCAGCCAGACTTTCGCGATCACCCCCGATATTCTCACCTGCGCGAAGGCGCTCTCGGCCTCTTATCTCCCGATCAGCGCGGTGATGGTCAATGCGCGGGTATTTGCGGCTTTGGCCGAGGAATCGCACAAGATCGGAACCTTCGGCCACGGCTTCACCTATTCCGGCCATCCGGTGCCGGCGGCGGTTGCGGTCGAGGCGCTGAAAATCTACGACGAGATCGGGATCATCGATCATGTCCGCGCCGTCACGCCGGACTTCCAGCGCGCGCTCCAGAGCTTCGCCGATCATCCGCTGGTCGGCGAGACGCGCGGGATTGGCCTGCTCGGCGGGCTCGAACTCGTGGCCGACAAAGGGGCGCGCGAAAACTACGACCCGGCGCTCAAGATTGGCGCGCGCGCGGCGAAACTGCTCGAAAAACACGGCGTCATCGGACGCGCCGTGCCTGGCGACACGCTCGCCTTCACCCCGCCGCTGATCATCAGCCCGAGCGAGATCGGGGAAATGTTCGCCGCCGTCCGTCTCGCCCTCGATGAATTGCTCGCTGAACTGACCCGCGAGCGGCTGGCCCCGCGCGGCTGAAGCGCGAGCGGCGCAAAGAAAAGGCCCGCGCACGCGAGCAGACCGAGAAGTGCATCGGCACGCTGCTCAACCGCATCACGGCGCTGGGGGTGGCGGAGTTGCTGGCGTTCAACGGCACGCCATGACCGAGCCCAACCCCGTGGGGCCGAAGCCGGTTTCGGATCGCAGCATTACCCATTTTGTTGCCCAGAGCGGGAATTTACGGCCGGATGGGGTTCGATATTCCTATAAGCTATTGTTTTTATTGGCGCGCCCTGGTGGATTCGAACCACCGACCGACAGCTTAGAAGGCTGTTGCTCTATCCGGCTGAGCTAAGGGCGCGATTTTCGTCAGTGGGACCAGTTCTCACGCCGGCCGTATTGAAAATTCTCGGCATAGATTTTGGGGCGGAAGCGCGGCGCGTGGGGAAGTTCGAGGTCGTAGGGAATGCCGTTGCGCTCGGCATAGGCCATCGCCGCCTCGCGGGTCGGAAAGCGGAGACGCAGTTGCGTCTCGGTATCGGTGCTGCTGATCCAGCCCATCAGCGGGTCGTGTTCGCGTGGTGCGGCGGGTTCGAATTCCAGCACCCAGTCATGGGTGTTGGCCTGGCCCGACTGCATCGCGGTTTTCGGCGGCTGGTAGATGCGTGCCCGGCGCGTCATGGTCTTGGCTCCTCATCGGCATCGTCATAGCATGGCGGGCTTCTCTCAGTGCCCTGGTCGGGGCGGCCGGATTCGAACCGGCGGCCTCGTGTACCCAAAACACGCGCGCTAACCAGACTGCGCCACGCCCCGCCGGGCGGAAACTATGAGCCAGCGGCGCACTCTGCAAGAGGAGCGCATAAGGGGTGCCGGCATGGGCCGGTGAAGGGAGCAGACAATGCACGAAGAACGTGGCCGATGGGAACGTGCCGGCCAGCCGCCGCTCGCTTATGCCCGCCTTCCCGGGCGGGCGCCGACGGTGGTTTTCCTCCCCGGCTTCGCGAGCGACATGGAGGGCGAAAAAGCGCGGATGCTGGCATCCGTCTGTGCCGCGCGCGGGCAGGCGATGCTGCGCTTCGACTATTCCGGCCATGGCGCGAGCGGTGGGCGCTTCGAGGAGGGAACGATCGGGCGCTGGCGCGATGACGCGCTCGCCATGATCGATGCGCAAAGCGACGGGCCTTTGGTTCTCGTCGGCTCGTCGATGGGCGGCTGGATTGCGCTCCTCGTGGCACTTGCCCGGCCTTCGCGCCTCGCTGGGCTGATCGGCATCGCCGCCGCCCCCGATTTCACCGAAGAATTGATATGGGCGTCGCTGCCCTTCGCGGCGCGCGAGACCCTCATGCACACGGGCAAAATCCTGGCGCCGAGCGCCTATGGCCCGCCCTATCCGATCACCCGGGCGCTGATCGAGGAGGGGCGGCAGCATCTTCTGCTCGCTGGCCCGATCGCGATCACCTCTCCGGTGCGCCTCCTCCATGGCCAGGCCGATCCCGACGTGCCGTGGGCAATCTCGCTCCGGCTCGCCGAGCGGATCGCAGGCGAGGATGTCGTCGTGACGCTGGTCAAGGACGGCGATCACCGGCTATCGCGGCCCGCCGATCTCGCCCTGTTGCGCCAGACGCTGTTCGCGCTCCTCGGCGAGAATGGCGGCTAGCCCCTCGCGATAGCTCGGATAGCGCCAGACGAGATCGAGCGCCGCTTTGGTCTTGGCGTTGACGACGCGGCGGTTATCCGCCCAGAAACTCAGCGCCATCGGGCTCATCGTCGCGGCCGCCGCGGCGAAGGGAATTTCCGGCGGCATGGCAAGGCCAAGGAGGCGCGCGCCTTCGGCGATCACCTCGGCGCTCGCCGCCGGCGCGTCATCGGCAAGGTTGAAGACGCGCACACCGCGCGCCGGCGCGTTCGCCATCGCGGCCGCGACGGCGCGGGTGATATCGTCGCGGTGGATGCGCGAAAACACCTGCCCGGGCTTGACGACCCGCCGCGCCCGCCCGGCGCGGAGATCATCGAGCACCGAGCGGCCGGGGCCGTAAATGCCGGCCAGACGAAAGAGATCGACCGCGCAATGCCCGGCGAAGCGCCGCCATTCTTCTTCCGCCGCGAGGCGAAGACGGGCGCGCGGCGAGGTTGGGCGCGGCTCGGTCGTCTCATCGACCCACGCCCCGGCGTGATCGCCATAGACCCCGGTCGAGGAGAGATAGCCGATCCAGCGCAGCGAAGGTGCTTTGGCGATCGCGGCACCATAGCACGCGAGCACCGGATCGCCGCTCGCCTCCCCGGGGGCGGCGGTGATCAGGAGATGCGTCGCGGTTGCGAGCATGGGCGCGGCCGCCGTGAAGGGAAGGCTCCCGGCGTGGCCGGCGCGCGTCGTGCCGCAGACGCGAAATCCAGCCATGGCCGCGGCAATGGCG
>JAKAQU010000151.1 GCA_021819535.1 Pseudomonadota bacterium
TCTGATCGACATGGCCGAGAAAGCGATCGCCAAGCCCCGCCCCCGCATGCGCGCCCGCGATCAGGCCGGGGATGTCGGCGAGGACGAATTCTTCGGCGATGCCGAGCCGCACCATGCCGAGACCGGGTGCGAGGGTGGTGAAGGGATAATCGGCGATTTTCGGCCGCGCCGCCGAGACCGCGGCGAGAAAGGTCGATTTGCCGGCATTGGGGAGGCCGACGAGGCCGGCATCGGCGATCAGCTTCAGCCGCAGCCAGACCCAGCGCTCCTCCCCCGGAAACCCTTTGTCGGCGCGGCGCGGCGCGCGGTTGGTGCTCGATTTGTAATGCGCGTTGCCGAACCCGCCATCGCCGCCGCGCAAGAAAACGATGCGCATCCCCGGCCGGTCGAGATCGGCGAGTAGGGTTTCGCGATCCTCATCGAGGATCTGCGTGCCGATGGGAACCGCGATCTCGACCGCGGGCGCGTTGGCGCCGGTGCGATCCGAGCCTGCGCCGTTGCCCCCCTTGCGGGCGCGGAAATGCTGCGTGTAGCGGAAATCGATCAGGGTGTTGAGGTTGTCCGCGGCGACGAACACGATATCGCCGCCGCGCCCGCCATTGCCGCCATCGGGGCCGCCGAATTCGATGTATTTCTCGCGCCGGAATGCGACCACGCCGTCGCCGCCGTCACCGGAGCGGAGATAGATTTTGGCCTGGTCGAGGAATTTCATGCGCTTGACATGCAAAAAAGGGCCGGCGCGCGCCGACCCTCCGTTGCCACGAGGTGACGCGCAGCGCCTATTCGGCGGCGACCGGTGGCGCCTCGACCGAGACGTAGACGCGCGCCTCGGCCCGGCGCTCGAACTTCACCCGGCCATCGACGAGGGCGAAAATGGTGTGATCGCGGCCGAGACCGACATTGCGCCCGGGGCGGAACTTGGTGCCGCGCTGGCGGATGATGATGTTGCCGGCGATCACTTCCTGGTCGCCGAATTTTTTCACGCCGAGACGGCGGCCTTCGGTATCGCGCCCGTTGCGCGAAGAGCCGCCGGCTTTTTTGTGGGCCATGGGTGCTGTCCTCTCTCAGGCGGCGCTGATGGCATGCACGCGGAGCACGGTCACGTGCTGGCGATGCCCGTTCTTGCGGCGACTGTTCTGACGGCGGCGCTTTTTGAAGATGATGACCTTCTCCGCCCGCTCCTGGGCGATGACCCGCGCCGTCACCCGCGCGCCGGCGACATTCGGGCTGCCGAGGGTGAGTGTGCCCTCGCCGCCGAGGGCAAGGACATCGGTGAAGGTCACCTCGTCTCCCTCCGCTGCCGGCAGTTTCTCGATCTTGAGCACGGCGTTCGGCGTCACGCGATATTGTTTGCCGCCCGTGCGGATGATTGCGAACATCTCAACTTCCTCAAAGCTTTGGCGGGTTTTACCGCGCGGCGAGCGGCCTCGCCGGAAGAGAACAAAACCCACCCCCGCACGTCTCGGCGGCCGTAGGCTGCGGGTTATAGCGCGGGCTCCGGCTCTGTCAATGGCCGACGTGACGGACGAGAGATGGATGCCCGTCGGCCATCTGGCAAGACGCAGCCCGAGACCGGCAGCGCAAGGCCGCGCCCGGGGAGTGCGGATGATTACTTTTACAAGGGATTCTTGTTCTTGTTATTGACTGTTCCGCCCCGACGCCCAGACCTCGCGATAAAGTGTTTTGATCTCGTCGGCGTCCGGGATGCGCGGATTGTTCGCCGGGCTTCCCGAAGCCAGTGCCTGCGCTGCCATCAGGTCGAGCCTCGCTTCCCACGCGGCGGGATCGATGCCGTATTGGCGCGGGCCGGGCACGTCGAGATCGGCGTTCAACGCGCCGAGGCCGCGCGCCAGCGCCTCCGCCGCCGCCTCGTCGCTATCGCCGGCAGCGGCAAAGCCGCCCGCCCGCGCCGCCTCGGCGTAGCGCGGCAGAGCAGCCTGCAAGCCATAGCGAGTGACGGCGGGCAGCAGCATGGCGTTGGACAGCCCGTGCGGGACATGGAAATGCGCCCCGATCGGACGCGACATGCCATGCACGAGGGCGACCGAGCTGTTCGAAAACGCAAGCCCGGCAAGCGTCGCCCCGAGCATCATCGCCTCGCGCGCCGCCGCATCCTTCGGCTCGCGATAGACGCGGCGGAGATTGGCGCCGATGAGGCGCATCGCCGCGAGCGCCATCGAATCGGAATAAGGATTGGCGCGGCGCGAGACGAAGGCTTCGAGCGCGTGGGTGAAGCTGTCGACGCCGGTATCGGCGGTGGTGCGCGGCGGCACGCTGAGGGTAAGCTCGTAATCGACCAGGGCGGCGAGCGGGAGTGCTGCGAGCCCGGCGATCAGCATTTTCTCGTCGCGGGCGGTATCGGTGATGACGGTGAAGCGCGTCACCTCCGTCCCCGTCCCGGCCGTGGTCGGGATGGCGATCACCGGCAGGGCCGCGAGATTGGCCTCGCGCGGCACTTTGTAATCGGCCATCACCCCGCCACCGGCGGCGAGAATGGCCATCGCCTTCGCGGTATCGATCGGCGAGCCGCCGCCGAAGCCGATCAGGCAGTCGAAATCGCCGCGCGCGATCACCTCGACCCCGGCGGTAACGACGGTATCGACCGGCTCCGGCACCGTGTCGCTGAACACCGCGACCGGAACACCGGCTTTTTCCAGCGGCGCGAGGCAACGCTGGATCAGGCCGGAGGAGACCATGAACGGATCGCTGACGATCAAGGGACGGCGGAGGCCGAACGCGGCCAGCGTCTCGGCGATACGCGCGACCACGCCGCCGCCGACGACGACCTGGCGCGGGCTCGAAAGGGTGAACTGCATCACTGCCCCCGGTTCAGGACCGGTAATCCGGCGTATCGCCATCGATCAGGCGAAGGGCTGCATCCCACGCCATTTCATAATGATCGAGCGAGCCCTCGCGGCGGAATTGCTGCGCGGTATGGCGGCGCACTTCCTCGGGCGGGAACACCAGTTCCGCGCCGCCGGCCATCGCCTGCACCTGCGCCTGGCAGGCGCGCTCCAGGTAATAGATGATGTTGAAGCCCTCGGCGATGGTGCGCCCGGCGGCGAGCAGGCCGTGATTGCGGAGAATCATCGCCTGATGCTGGCCGAGATCGGCGACGAGGCGCTCGCGCTCGTCGAGATCGAGCGCGATGCCCTCATAGCCGTGATAGGCGAGATGGCCATAGAAGCGGAGCGCGTGCTGGCTGATCGGGAGCAGGCCCTGCTTCTGCGCCGACACCGCGATACCGGCGGCGGTGTGGGTGTGGATCACGCACATCAGATCCGGCCGCGCCATGTGGATCGCGGAATGGATGGTGAAGCCGGCGGCATTGACCCGCCCGGACTGGCCTTCGGCCGCGATGACATTGCCGTCGAGATCGATTTTCACGAGGTCGGAGGCGCGCATCTCGTGGAACAGGACGCCATATTGATTGATCAGGAAATGATGTTCCGGCCCGGGAAGACGCGCGCTGATATGGGTATAGATCAGGTCCGTCATCCGGAAATGCGCGACCAGGCGATAGAGCGCGGCGAGATCGCAGCGGATTTTCCACTCCTCGGCGCTGATGCCGGCCGGCGGGCGGGATGGAACGGCGATGTTCATGGGCGTTCTCCTCGGGCGCTGTTGGCGCCATTTCGACCCGCGCCCAAGCTCCCGTCAAGGCGCCTCGGGTCAGAGCAGACCCTCGCGGCGAAGACTGACCCAGCGCCCGTTGCCGACGACGACGTGATCATGCAGCGTGATCGAGAGCACCCGCGCCGCCTCTCGCACCTCGTTCGTCATCTCGACATCCTCGGGCGAAGGCGTCGGATCGCCGCTCGGATGGTTGTGGACGAGAATGAGCGCCGAGGCATGGAGTTCGAGCGCCCGCTTCACCACTTCGCGCGGATAGACCGGGGTGTGGTTGACGGTGCCGCGCGCCTGTACCTCATCGGCGATGAGGTGATTGCGATTATCGAGGAACAGCACCCGGAATTGCTCCACCCGCTCGCGCACGAGCACGGCGTTGAGATAATCCATCAGCCGGTCCCAGTTATTGAGAATTGGGCGCGATAGTATTTCCGCCCGCGCAAGCTTGAGCGCTGCCGCCTGCACCAGCTTGATCGCCGCGACACCATGCATGCCGAGCCCCGGGGTCGCGAAGAGATCGCGCTGGGAAGCCGCGAGCACGGCGGCGAAACTGCCGAAATGATTGATGATCGCCTTGGCGAGCGGCTTGGTATCCCCCTTGGGTTGGGCGAAAAACAGCAGCATTTCGAGCAATTCGTAATCGGCCAGGGCCTCGGCGCCGCGCCCGATCAGCTTTTCCCGCAAGCGCGCGCGATGGCCATGCGGGCCGGTGCTGGGAAAGGGCAAGGGCGCGGGATCGCCCTCGGCGGGCGATGGGGCTACCCCCTCCGGCGGCGCATCGGGTGCGGGCGCCGGCACGGGGCGGGCGAGAAAATCCGCGACGTGATGAGCGGCTTCGGCAAAGCCCGGCAGCGGACGCAGAGGCGGCGCGGCACCTCCGTCATCGGGCCAGGGCGCTGCCGTCCATGCCTCCGCCACCAGGGAAGGCCGGGCGTGATCGGCTTCACCAAGAGCCAGAAGCTGAAGTGACGGCAGCTCGCGGCGAGCGAAACGCGCCAGTTTTCGCCTGTCCTGCCTGTCTCGCCAAAGCCAAGACAACCTGAGCGACAAAACACCCTCCGCCACACCGGCGGTATGGCATGAGGCACATTAACTATTCAACCTAAGAGCGCATTTTATCTCTGTTTTTAACCTATTATTAACGATTGCCGCCCTATTTCCCGCCGGCGACGAAAGCATTGAAGGCAATCAGCGTATAAGTATCCTTCACCCCCGGCAGCTTCTGGATCTGCTCGGTGACGAAAAGACCGATATCCTGCTCCGCCTCAAGATAGAATTTGCCGAGCAGATCATATTGGCCGGAGGTGGAATAGAGTTCGGAAAGCTCGGCGATATTGTCCGCGGCCTCGCGCGCCACGCGATACGCCTCGCCCATTTCGCATTTGATCATGACAAAAATCGCCCGCATGGCCTCGGCCTCCTCGCCCGCGGCGCCATTATGCGCCAAGGGGAAAAATACACGCAATCGCGCGCGGCATAAACCGGGGTGGCTTTGCTTGATCTCGCGCTTGATCTCCGGGGGCGGGCGTGTTTGCTTGGATGATGCCGATTCTTTCCGGGAAAGCGCGGCTCGCCGGCGTCGTCGGCTGGCCGGTCGCGCATAGCCGCTCGCCGCGGCTGCATGGTTTCTGGCTCGAACGCTACGCGATCGACGGCGCCTATGTGCCGCTCGCGGTTGCGCCGGCGGCGTTCGCGCGCGCGGTCGGCGGATTATGCGCCGCCGGTTTTGCCGGGCTCAACATCACCCTCCCGCACAAGGAATCCGCCTTCGCCCTCTGCGACGAAATCGCGCCCTCGGCACGCCGTGCCGGGGCGGTCAATACGCTGGTGTTCGACGGCGGCAGGATCCTTGGCAGCAACACCGATGGCGCCGGGTTTCTCGCCCATCTCCGCGCCGAGGGCATAGACCCCGCCGCCGGCCCGGCGCTGGTACTCGGCGCCGGGGGTGCGGCGCGGGCGATCGCAAGCGCGCTGATCGGCGAGGGCTGCCGGGTTACCATCTGCGCAAGACGGCCAGAGGCGGCGGCGGCGCTCTGCGCGGCCCTGCCGGAACTCAGCCCCCTTCCCTGGGCGGCGCGCGAGGCGGCACTCGCCGATCACGCGCTCGTCGTCAACACGACATCGGCCGGCATGAGCGGCGCGGCACCGCTCGATCTCCCTTTGGCACGCGCGCATGAGCGGCTGGTGGTCGCCGATATCGTCTATGTGCCGCTCAAAACACCGCTGTTGCGCGCAGCCGAACTGCTGGGGCTGCGCGCCGTCGGCGGGCTCGGCATGCTTTTGCATCAGGCGGTGCCGGGTTTTGCCGCCTGGTTCGGCGTGACCCCGGAGGTGGACGAGGCTCTTTATCGCTTCGTCGCCGACGACCTTTTGGCGCCGCCATGCGCGTGATCGGCCTCACCGGCGGGATCGGCATGGGCAAATCGACCGCGTCCGCCGTTTTCCGCCGCGCCCGCCTCCCGGTTTTCGATGCCGACCGCGCGGTGCGAGCGCTGCAGGCGCGCGGCGGCGCCGCCATCCCGCCGATCGCCGCCGCTTTCCCCGAAGCCGTGCGGGACGGCGTGATCGACCGCGCCCGATTGCGTGCCGCCGTGCTCGGCCGGCCCGAAGCGCTCAAGCGGATCGAGGCGATCATCCACCCTCTGGTGCGCGACGCCGAGCGCCGCTTCCTCCGCGCCGCGCGGAGACGGGGGGCGCGCGCCGCCGTGCTCGATATTCCGCTGCTGTTCGAGACGGGCGGGCAGAAACGGGTCGATTTCGTGCTCGTCGTCTCCGCCCCCGCCGATATCCAGCGCGCCCGGGTGCAGGCGCGCGGGCTGATGAGTGCCGCCGAGATCGAGGCCGTCATCGCCCGCCAGATGAAGGATGCGGAAAAGCGCCGCCGTGCCGATCGCGTGATCCCGACCGGGCTTTCCCGTCATCACGCCTGGCGGCGATTGCGCCGCGTCATTCTGGAGCTCTACCGATGAGCCGCTCCATCCTGTTCGATACCGAAACTACTGGCCTCGATCCGGCCCAAGGCCACCGGATCCTCGAAATCGCGGCCCTGGAACTGGTGAACGATCTGCCGACGGGGCGGCATTTCCACACCCTGATCGATCCCGAGCGCGACATCCCCGAAGAGGTGGTGCGGGTGCATGGCATCACCGCCCGCGATGTCGCCGGCAAGCCGCGCTTTGCCGAGATCGCCGCGGATTTGCTGGCGTTTTTCGACGACGACCCTCTCGTTGCCCATAACGCTCCCTTCGATTTTGCTTTCGTCGATGCCGAACTGGCGCGCCTAGTTCGTTAGCCGCTCG
>JAKAQU010000152.1 GCA_021819535.1 Pseudomonadota bacterium
CCTCGATCAGGATCTGAAACCCGTTGCAGACGCCGAGCACATGGCCGCCGCGCGCGGCGAACTCGGCGACCGCGCCCATCACCGGCGCGCGCGCCGCCATGGCACCGGCGCGGAGATAATCGCCATAGCTGAACCCGCCCGGCAGCACCACGAGATCGAGACCGAGGAGATCGGTCTCCTGATGCCAGATCATGCGCGGCGCGCGCCCGCTCGCGCGCTGGAGCGCGAGCGCCATGTCACGCTCGCGATTGATGCCGGGAAAAAGGACGATGCCGGCCTTCATGTGGCGCCGGATGTCATTTCTTGCAGGGATAAAGCGCCCGCAGCGCAGCCCGCACAGCGGGTGCGGCGTCGTCATCCGGCCCCTTGGCGTGGGCGCGGAGATAATAGACGACGGAATCGCGAAGATTGCGGATCGCGATCCCGGTCGGCACACAGACGATGCTGCCGGCCTCGCTTTGCGTGGTATCGGTGACGCCGATCAGATAGCCGGTGCAGTCGGCGAGTTTTTGTTCATCGGAGGAGGCGCAGGAGCGGAGGAGAAAATCGCGCTTGATGAAGCCGGCCTCGGCGGGTTTTGCCGCGATCACGAGCACGCCGCCGAGCAGCACCGCAAGGATCAGAAGAAATCGCATCATTTCGTCTCCAACTGCACCGAAAACCGCTCGATCACCAGATTGGCGAGCAGCTTGCGCGCCATTTCGGAGGCCAGAGCGCGGGCTTTTTCGGGATCCCGTTCCTCGAGTTCGACCTCGATCACCTTGCCCGCCCGCACCTCTCCGACGCCGGCGAAGCCAAGCCCGCGCAGCGCCTGGGCGATCGCCTTGCCCTGCGGGTCGAGCACACCCTCTTTCAGCATCACCGTGACGATCGCCTTCATCGGCCCGCGTCTCCTACTGCCCCGCGTCTCTTACTGCATCGTCTCCGGCCCCTTGAGATCGCGCGAGCCGGCCTCCGGCATGATGCCGAGCCGGCGCGCGACCTCCTGATAGGCCTCTTCGACCTTGCCGAGATCGCGGCGAAACCGGTCCTTGTCCATCTTCTCGTTGGTTTTCGCATCCCAGAGGCGGCAATTATCGGGGCTGATCTCGTCGGCGAGGATGATCCGCATCTCGTCGTTCTCCCAGAGCCGCCCGAATTCGAGCTTGAAATCGACCAGCAGGATGCCGACGCCGAGAAAAAGGCCGCTCAGGAAATCATTGACGCGCAATGTGAGGGCGATGATGTCGTCGAGATCCTGCGGCGCCGCCCAGCCGAAGGCGGTGATGTGCTCCTCGGCCACCATCGGGTCGTTGAGCGCGTCGTTCTTGTAATAGAACTCGATGATCGAGCGCGGCAGGCGGGTGCCCTCGGGGATGCCGAGACGGGCGGAAAGGCTGCCGGCGGCGATGTTGCGCACCACCACTTCGAGCGGGATGATCTCCACCTCGCGCACCAATTGCTCGCGCATGTTGAGCCGGCGGATGAAATGGTTCGGTATGCCGACCTCGGCGAGGCGCAGCATCAGATACTCGCTGATGCGGTTATTGAGCACGCCCTTGCCGGTGATGACACCTTTTTTCTGAGCGTTGAAGGCGGTTGCGTCGTCCTTGAAATATTGCACGAGCGTGCCCGGCTCCGGCCCCTCGAACAGGATTTTCGCCTTGCCTTCGTAGATTTGCCGCCGCCGCGCCATGATCGTCCTTTCTCGTGCCGCGAAACCCGGCCCGCCTCGGTATAGCCTCTCGCCGCGCCAGCGAAAAGCCGCCTAACCTTGCCCGAGCGCGACCGGCACAAACGCTGCGATATCCGGCGCCTCCGGCGCGAAGAGCCAGACCGGCGCGCCGATCTCGGGCAAGGCCAGCAGCGAGGACGAGATGGTGCCGAAGCCGCCCTGGGGTTCGATCGTGAACTGGCTCTCGATGGCGCCGGAGCGATCGGCGATGATCGCGCGCCAGCTCTCCCAATCGTCCGGCGGCTTGGGCGGGGAGGCGGCCTTGAGGCGCGGCAGATGGCGGGCGACGCGCGGGCTGGTGAGGTCGTTGGGATCGCGCGCGGTGACCATCGCGAGGCCAGGGGCCAGCCGCTCGGCATGCGGCGCGCCTGTTGCGAGGCCGCGGACGAAATAGGCACCATGGCGGTCGGCGATCACCATGTTGAAGCGCCGCCATTCCCCGGCATCGAGCCCGGTGATCGCCGCGGCCGCGGCCTCGGCGCTGTCCTCGGCGAGCGCGATCAGCGGCAATTCGCCGCGGCTTCTTTTCCCGAGCTTGGGGCCGAGACTCCCCTGGCGGTTGAGCACCGAGGCGACCACGCCGGCGCGGTTGATCGCAAGCCAGGTGCCGCCGGCGAGATGGTCGCGCCCGCCGATCACGCCGGGCCGCTCCGGCCAATGCGCCGCCGGCGCATCCCAGGCGCGATCGAGCATTTCATCGCGATTGGCGGCGAGCAGCAGCGGCCAGGGATGACCGGGGCGATGGAGCACGACGAGGGTACACACCGGCTCAGTTTCCTCTCACGCCATCGGCGCCGAAAACCCGGGCGAAGACGGTATCGACGGTGCGCAGATGGAGCCCGGGATCCATCGCCGCATCGAGCACCGCGTCCGAAACCCGTCCCGCGATTTCGGGGTCGGCGCTGAGATGTTCGCGAAAACTCTTCGCTCCTGGCGTGCCGAGCGTCTCCCATGCCGCCATGGCGTTTCGCTGCACGACGCCATAGGCCGCCTCGCGCGAGAGCCCGGCGCGGGCGAGCGCGAGCAGCACCTCGCCGCTGTGGACGACGCCGCCCAAGGCATCGAGATTGGCCCGCATGCGCGCGGGATGGATCACCAGCGTCTCCATCATCCCGGCGAGCCGCGCGAGGGCGAAATCGAGCGCGATCGTCGCATCCGGCGCGATCACCCGCTCGACCGAGGAATGGCTGATGTCGCGCTCATGCCAGAGGGCCACGTTTTCGAGCGCCGGCAGCGCAGTGCCGCGCACCAGGCGGACAAGCCCGGTCAAGTTCTCGCTCAGCACCGGGTTGCGCTTGTGCGGCATCGCCGACGAGCCCTTCTGGCCGGGGTGAAAAAACTCCTCGGCCTCGCGCACCTCGCTCCGCTGTAGATGGCGCACCTCGATCGCCAGCCGCTCGATGCCGCTCGCGATCACGGCGAGCGTGCAGAAATAAGCGGCATGGCGATCGCGCGGGATGATCTGGGTGGAAACCGGCTCGACCGCGAGGCCGAGTTTTTCGGCGACATACGCCTCGACGCGGGGATCGACATGGGCATAGGTGCCGACCGCCCCCGAGATCGCGCAGGTCGCGATCTCGGTGCGGGCGGCGAGAAGACGGGTGCGGGCACGGGCGAATTCGGCGTAATGCCCGGCGAGTTTCAAGCCGAAACTGGTCGGCTCGGCGTGGATGCCGTGGCTGCGGCCGATGGTGAGCGTCGTTTTATGCTCGAAGGCACGCCGCTTGAGCGCCGCCATGACCGCATCGAGATCGGCAAGCAGGAGATCGCTCGCCTCTCTGAGCTGCACGGCAAGACAGGTATCGAGCACGTCCGACGAGGTCATGCCGAGATGGACGAACCGCGCCTCCGGCCCGATCGCTTCGGCGAGCCAGGTGAGGAAGGCGATGACGTCGTGCCGTGTCTCCCGCTCGATGGCGTCGATCCGCGCGACATCGTCGGCGGAGATCGCGGCGATGCGCGGTCCCCCCCGTTCCCGGATGGCGCGCGCGGCGTCTTCCGGGATATCGCCGATCGCAGCCATCGCCTCGGCGGCCAGCGCCTCGATCTCGAACCAAATCCGATAGCGGTTCTCCGGCGCCCAGATGGCGGCCATCGCCGGGCGGGTATAGCGTGGAACCATGATTTCCAGTTATCCCTGACGAGCGGAGCCAGAACGATCCCCGCCCCTACCTGCCCGCGCGGCGCCTGACAACCCCGCTTGCCGCAACCCTGCAACGCCTCCCCGGTCGATGCGCGATGCGCGATGCGCGACGGCCGATGCCCACCCCCGTATGATCATCCAAGCATGACCACGCCAACGCTCGTCTCCGAACTGATTGCGCTCTTGCAGGTCGCGGCGATCGATCTCGTGCTCGCCGCCGACAATGCGATCGTCGTCGGGCTCGCGGTCAACGGCCTGCCGGCGGCCACGCGCGGCAAAGCCATATGGCTCGGCATCGCCGCCGCAACGGCTCTCCGCATCCTCGGCGGGCTCATGGCCCTCCGCCTGCTTGCCATCATCGGCCTCACGCTTGCCGGCGGGCTGCTGCTGCTCTGGGTCGCGTGGAAAATGTATCGCGAACTCCGCGACCCCGCGACCGGCGCCAGTGCTGCGGGGGACGGCGTGAAGACGCTGCCCCGGGCCTTGCTCCGCATCGTCGCCGCCGATCTCTCGATGAGCCTCGACAACGTGCTCGCCGTCGCGGGGGCCGCGGAAAACGATCGCCTCGCCCTCGTCGCCGGCCTCGTCTTCGGCGTCGTGCTCATGGCCTTCGCCGCCGATCTCATCGCGCGCGCCCTCGCCCGCTATCGCCGGCTCGCCTGGATCGGCTGGTTGATCGTGCTCTATGTCGCGCTGAAAATGATTTACGAGGGCATCATCGATGTCCTGTTGCGCCTGCCGCTCGGCGGCGATGCCGCGGGCTGATGGCAGAAAGCCGGTTTCGTGCCATATGTAGGCGATCGGATTTGCGACCCACGTCAAACGAGGATGCTTCGACCATGGAATTGATTGGACAGGGGCGGGCCGCGGCCGGCCCCACGGGCGCGCCGCCCGGTGCCCAGGATATCATCATCGAGGGCGATCAGCGCAGCTTCATGAGCGATGTCGTCGAGGCGTCGCGGCAGGTGCCGGTGCTGGTCGATTTCTGGGCCACCTGGTGCGGGCCTTGCCGTCAGCTCACCCCGACCCTGGAGAAGGTGACGCGGGCGGCCGGCGGGCGGATCAGGCTGGTCAAGATCGATATCGACAAGAACCAGGCGCTGGTGCAGCAGCTCACCCAGCTCGGCCTGCCGCTGCAATCGGTGCCGACCGTCGCCGCGTTCTGGCAGGGGCAGATCCGCGATCTGTTTCAGGGCGCACTGCCCGAATCGGAGGTCAAGCGCTTCGTCGAGAATCTTCTCAAGGACGCGGGTGGCGCCCTCCCAGGGGCCGATCTCCTGGCCGAGGCGCGGGCCGCGCTCGAAGCCGGTGACGCCGCGGCGGCGGCGGATTCGTTCAGCGCCCTTTTGGCCGAGGAGCCGGAAAACCCGGCCGGCTGGGGCGGGTTGATCCGCGCCCTCATCGCGCTCGGCGAGGAGGGAGAAGCCGAGGAAGCGCTCGCCCGGGTGCCGGAGACGCTCGCCGAACATGCCGAGATCGTCGGCGCGAAGAGTGCCCTGGCACTCGCGACCGAGGGGCGCCGGGCGGCGAGCGCGATCGAGAGCCACCGCGCCCGCCTCAAAGCCGACCCTGCCGACCACGAAGCGCGCTTCGAACTCGCGACCGCGCTCGCGGCTCTCGGCGAGCGGGAGGCGGCGGCCGACGAATTGCTCGACATCATGCGCCGCAAGCCCGGCTGGAACGAGGACGCGGCGCGGCTGCAATTGCTGAAATTCTTCGCCGCCTGGGGGGTCGAGGATCCGGTGACGGTGGCGGCGCGGCGCAAGCTCTCGGCCCTTCTCTTCCGCTGAGCCGGCATGGAGGGTCGTCCGCCGAAGGAGACGCGACCAAAGGAGACGCGGCCGAAGGGGGCGTGGCCAAAGGGGGCGTGGCCAGAGGATTTGCCGGTTTTTCCGCTCACCGGCGCCCTCCTCCTGCCGCGCGGGCGGCTCCCGCTCAATATATTCGAGCCGCGCTATCTCGCCCTGGTCGAGGACGCGCTGGCGGCGGGGCGGCTCTTCGGCATGATCCAGCCCGACCGCTCGCGCCCCGCACTCGCGGCGGGGCCCGCGCTCTATCGCGTCGGCTGTCTCGGGCGGATCTCGTCATTCAGCGAAACTGAGGACGGGCGCTATCTCATCACCCTCACCGGCATCGGCCGCTTCGCGGTCATCAAGGAACTGCCGATGCGCCGCGGCTATCGTCGGGTGCGGGCGGATTTTTCTCCCTTCGCCGGCGACCATGATCTCTGGCCGGGGCGGGAACTCGATCGCGACGCCCTCGCGGCCCGGCTTCGCCCCTATTTCGAGCGCCAGCGCTTCGAGGTGAACTGGAACGTGATCGCCGCCATGCCGGCCGAGGAGCTGGTGACCACGCTCGCCATGATCTGCCCCTTCGCACCGGCCGAAAAACAGGCTCTGCTGGAAGCGCCGGAGGGCGGCGCGCGGCTCTCAACCCTGATCGCGCTCCTCGATATGGCGCTCGCCGAGAGAGGCGAGGCGACACGGCTCCCCGGCTGAATTTCCCCCAAACGCACGGAGGCCAAGATGCCCGAACCCGACGAAGAGATGCCCCCCCAAGAACGCCCGGTCGATCCAAGGCTGCTCGAAATCCTCGTCTGCCCGCTCACCAAGCAAGGCCTGCGCTACGACCGCGCCCATAACGAGCTGATCAGCGACGCTGCCGGCCTCGCCTACCCGATCCGGGACGGGATCCCGATCATGCTACCCGAGGAAGCGCGACCCCTCACCCCCTGATCCGGCTGATATGGCAAGGCCTGCGCTTTTGTGTGCGGCGCAACACAGACATGCATTTATAAGCTTGTATGTCATAACGCATGCTATTAAATCCCGCTTTGTCAGGTGGACAGCCGGATCGGCAGACCACCGCAAGACGGAAGAGGATAAGTATCATGCGTAAGTTTCTGTTTGCCGCGGTTGCCGCCGTTGCCCTGACCGCTTCCGGCAGTGGCGTGCATCCGGCGCCTGCGTCTCTCCAGCAGCAGGCGGCCAACCGCCCGCCCGCGGTCAGCACCGATCGCGCCGCCGACCTCGCTTGGGGCCGGGCGCCGCAGATGGAGGAGATC
>JAKAQU010000153.1 GCA_021819535.1 Pseudomonadota bacterium
GCCGCCGGCGGATGGGCGCGCCAATGCGGCGGGCGCAGCCGGGCGACCCGCCCGCCTTCCTGATCGATCATCAGCACGGCCTCCTCGGGCAGGAGGGCCCGGAGATCGGCGATCAGGCGGCGGAGAACGAGCGGGGTCGTGATGTTGCGGGCGAACAGGATCACCCCGGCGGGGCGCGCGCGACGCAGCAATGCTGCCTCCTCGACGCCGAGTTCCGGCCCGGCGAGGCCAATGATGGCGGCTTTCATCACCCGGCTCGGCGAGGGCGCGGCCTCGCGCGGACAGGATCCAAGGCGTGCCGGCCCAAGACGCGCTCAGAAATCGGCAACGGTGCAAGCGGCGCCCTTGCCGCGCAGCGCCGCGCAGAAGGATTTTGCCTGTGCGCCATCGCCAAAGCCGCCGGCGCGGAGCCGCCAGAAAACATGCCCGTCCCGCGCGACGACGCGGCTGATCATTGGTTTGCGATGGGCGAATTGCGGCGGAAAACGCTTCTCCAGGCGCGCCCATTCCTCATGCGCCGCCGCCTCGCTCGGCAGTGCGGCGAGTTGCACCTCGATGTGATGGGCAGCTTGCGCGGCGGGTGATGCCATGACCGGTGCTGCGGGCCTCGCGACGCTTGCGACCATTGCCGGATGCGCGGGCGAAGCGGGGGTGGCCGGCGGCGCCGTCTGAAGGCGATGGAGTTCGGCCGGTGCCGGGGGTTCAGGCGGCGGCATGAGGGTCTCGGCCGAGCCCGCGGCCGGCGCGTGGCCATCCGGCGCGGGCGGCGCCGCGGCGAGCGGGTCGGGCTTCGGCTCGTCGAGCCCGGTCGCCTGCATGCCGCCGGGATTGGCGGGTTTGATCTTGACCGGCCCCGGTCCGGCGGTGATCAGCGGCGGCGGCCCGTGATGGCGCGCGCCGAGCGACCAGGCGCCGATGATCAGCGCGAGCGCACCACCGAGGCCGCCCGCGAACAGCAAAAGCCGCCGCGTTCCGGAATCGATCCCGCCCGCCGCGCCGCGCGAGCGCGCAGCGTGAGTGCTGAGACCGGCATCAAACTCGTCCGAAACCGTGCCGCGCATACTCAACGCATCTCCTCGATCGGCGCGACCCCCATGACGGCGAGGCCGGAGCGGATCACCACCGCGGTCGCCGCCACCAGGGCGAGCCGCGCCCTCGTTTCCACGGGCCGATCCTCCTGGAGGAAGCGAAGCGTCGCGGCTTCTCGCCCGCGGTTCCACAATATATGAAAATCGGCGGCTAAATCATAGAGAAAAAAAGCGATCCGGTGCGGCTCACGGGCCCGCGCCGCGCCTTCGACGAGGCGCGGCCAGGCGGCGAGGCGGCGGATCAGGGCGAACTCGGCCTCGTCCGCGAGGCTGTCGAGGCTCGCCGTCGCCAGCGCCTCGGGCGTGGTCGCGTGGCCCTCTTCTGCCGCGTGGCGCAGCACCGAGCGGCAGCGGGCATGGGCGTATTGGACGTAAAAGACCGGATTTTCCCGCGTTTGCGCCACCACCTGGTCGAGATCGAACTCCATCTGCGCGTCGCTTTTGCGCGTCAGCATGATGAAACGCACCACATCGCGGCCGACTTCCTCGATGAGATCGCGCAAGGTGACGAAACTTCCGGCGCGCTTCGACATGCGCACCGGAACACCGCCCTTCAGCACGTGGACGATCTGGCAGAGGAGCACATCGAGTCGCGCGCGCTCGCCGGCAAGGGCCGCGACCGCCGCCTTCATGCGCGAGACGTAGCCGCCATGGTCAGCTCCCCAGACGTCGATCAGTGCGGTGAAGCCACGCGCGATTTTGTCGGCGTGATAGGCGATGTCGTTGGCGAAATAGGTCGCCGAGCCGTCCGATTTGCGGAGCGGCCGGTCAACGTCGTCACCGAAGCGGGTCGCGCGGAACAGGGTTTGCGCGCGCGGCTCCCAGTCTTCGGGGAGCTTACCCTTGGGCGGCTCGAGCACGCCTTCATAAATCAGCCCTTGGGCCGAAAGGCGGGCGATGACCTCGTCGAGCCGCCCGGCCTCGACCAGCGCGCGCTCGGAGGTGAAGACCGCCTGGCGCACCCCGAGCAAATCGAGATCCTCGCGGATCGCGTCCATCATCGCCGCGATGGTGAAATCCCGCACCGGTTCGAACCAGAGTTCCGGCGGGGCGATGCCGCCATCGGGGGCGAGGCGGTCGGCGAATGTCTCGGCGAGGGCCGTACCGACCGGGATCAGATAATCGCCCTGATATTGAAGACCCATCGGCGCCTGGGCGGCGAACTCGTCGGCCGGAACGTCGCGCCCGAGTGCCTGCAGATAGCGCCAATAGGATGCCCAGGCCAGGGCCGCGACCTGGGCGCCGGCATCGTTGATGTAATATTCGCGGGTGACGTCGAAGCCCGCCTTGGCCAAGAGGTTGGCAAGCGCATCGCCCACCACGGCGCCACGGCAATGGCCGATATGCATCGGCCCGGTCGGGTTCGCCGAGACGTATTCGACATTGACCCGCCCGCCGGCCCCGATCGTGCCATCGCCGTAGGCCTCGCCGGCCGCGAGAATAGCCGGGATCACGCGGCGGAGGATGGCGGGATTGAGGCGGATATTGATGAAACCCGGCCCGGCGGCGGAGGCGGCCGCGATCTCTGGCGCATCGGCGAGGCGCCCGGCGAGGCTTTCGGCGAGCGCGCGCGGGGGCTTTCCGGCCGCCTTCGCCGCGACCATCGCCGCATTGCTCGCCATATCGCCATGGGAGGCCTCGCGCGGCGGGCCGACCTCGACGCGGGCGAGGACATCCTCGGCAAGCGGGCCGGCATCGGCTTCGAGGGCGGCGATGACCCGCGCGCGGATATCGGCGAAAAGATCGCTGCTCATCGGTATTTTCCTCGAACGGCCGGCATCGGGAGAAATTCAGCCGGAAATGGCGATATCGGTGAGCCGGCGATGCTCGTCCATGGCGAAGCGGTCGGTCATGCCGGCGATGTAGTCGGTGACGATGACCGCCGCCCGCACCGATCCCCCCTCCCCTGCCCGCGCCCGCCATTCATGGGGGAGAAGCCCGGGGTCAGCATGGAACAGGCGGAACAATTCCTCGGTCAGGCGACGCGCCTTGGTGGTCATGCGGTTGACCCGCCAGTGGCGGTACATGTGCTCGAAGAGAAACTCGCGGATAGCGCGGTTGGCGGCGGTGGCCTCGGCGCCGAAGGCGATCACCGGCGCCTTGGCCCGCCGGATCGCATCCGCCGATTCGGGGTCGAGGGCGGCCAGACGCCGCCGCGATTCGGCCAAAAGATCGGAGACCAGGACATTGATCACGCGGCGGATGGTCTCATGGCGGAGCCGGACGGGCGGCATATCGAGGCTCGCCTGGCGCGCCTCGGCCAAAGCGGCGCCGACGACCGGCAGATGGGCGATATCGTCGAAATCGAACAGCCCGGCGCGCAAACCGTCATCGAGATCATGGCCGTGATAGGCGATATCGTCGGCGAGCGAGGCGAGTTGCGCCTCGGCGGCGGCATAGAGCCCGAGATCGAGAGGATGGCGGGCGCTGTAATCGGCGACATAGGCGGGCGGGCGCTTGAGCGGGCCGTTATGCTTGGCCAGCCCCTCGAGCGTCTCCCAGGTGAGATTGAGGCCGTCGAACGCGGCATAGCGGCTTTCGAGGAGCGTCACCACGCGAAGCGACTGGGCGTTGTGGTCGAAGCCGCCGAAGGGCGCGGCAGCGGTGGCCAGGGCCTCCTCGCCGGCATGGCCGAAGGGCGGATGGCCGAGATCATGGGCGAGCGCCAGTGCCTCGGTCAGATCTTCGTCGAGGCCGAGCGCGCGGGCGCAAGAGCGGGCGATCTGCGCGACCTCGATCGAATGGGTGAGGCGGGTGCGGTAGAAATCGCCCTCGTGATTGACGAAGACCTGGGTCTTGTATTGCAGCTTGCGAAAGGCCGAGCTGTGGATGATACGGTCGCGGTCGCGCTGAAAGGGGCTGCGCCCGACCGCCTCGGGCTCAGGATGGAGCCGGCCGCGGGAGGTCTCGCTGCGGACGGCGAATTTGGCCGGGGCGTGCGCGTCGGTCATGCCGGGGCGGGATAGCACCGCAACCGGGGCTCTTCAATCCGGACCGGTCCATACCTATTTGTCGGCTCATGGACATCGCCCCTTCCCTGGCCCCCTCCCCGGCCCCTTTCCGCCTGTCTCCGCGCGCGGCACGTCGGATCGCAACCCTGCTCTCGGAACCCGGCGCGGGGGCGGCGCTCCGCGTCGCCGTGCTCGCCGGCGGCTGCAACGGGATGCAATACCGCTTCGATCTCGATTCGGCGATCGCCGACGACGACCTGGTGATCGAGGAAGGCGGGGCACGGGTCGCGATCGATCCGGTGAGCTTCGATCTCCTCGCCGGCGCCGAACTCGACTTCGCCGAGGAATTGATGGGCGCCTATTTCAAAGTGAAGAACCCCAACGCAACCTCGTCCTGCGGTTGCGGCACCTCGTTCGCCATCGATTGAGGCGCGGGGGCGGTGAAACTCGCGACCTGGAATGTCAATTCGGTCCGCAAGCGCGTCGGTCAGGTGCAATCCTGGCTTTCGCGCGAGGCGCCGGACGTGCTCATCCTTCAGGAATTGAAGTGCGAGGCGCGCGATTTCCCAGAACTCGACTTCGCCTCGCTCGGCTATCGCGCCGAAATCCTCGGCCAGAAAGCCTATAACGGGGTTGCCGTTCTCTCACGCCTGCCCTTCGAGGTTCGCGCGCGAGCACTTCCCGGCCTTACCCCGCCCCCGGGGGCGGAGGCGGTGGATGCCCGCTATCTCGAAATCGCGCTTCCTCAGTTGGTGATTGGCGGGCTTTACGCGCCGAACGGCAATTCCGGCGGCATCGAGGGGTTTCGGCGCAAGCTTTCCTGGCTCGATGCCCTGATCGCCCGCGCGAAAACGCTGCTCGCCGCCGATATACCGCTCATTCTCGCCGGCGATTTCAATGTCTGCCCCGATGATGACGACCTCGCCCCTGGCGCCCTCGCGCCCGACGACGCGCTGGTGCGCCCGGAAAGCCGTGCCCGGTTTCGCACGCTGCTCTGGCTCGGCCTCACCGATGCGCTCCGCGCGCTGACGCCGGAGGGGCCGATCTACACTTTCTGGGATTATCAGGCCGGCGCCTTCGCCGCCGATCGCGGGCTTCGCATCGACCATGTGCTGCTCTCGCCGACGCTAGCCGAGCGGCTTGTCGCAGCGCAGGTGGACCGCGCCGCCCGCGCCGCCGAGCAGCCCTCCGATCACGCGCCCGTGGTGGTGACCCTCGATTGATCTCCTTCCACCATACGGCGAAATCCGGCCTTGGCTTCAACAATTTGGTAGCGAATGGCGGCGTATTCTGGCATGACTCCTAACCCAACCCTGCCTGAGCCGACCCTCGTCCATGCGCCCATTTCTCACTGCCGCCTTCGCCCTTTCCCTGCTTGCGCCGCTTGCCGCGCGCGCCGATGATTTGCTCGCCACTGATCTGCCGGTCGTCAACGTCAACCGGGAAATAGGTATCGCCGCGACGGCGATGATCCAGAATTATACCGAGCATGACGGCGCTGGTAACACGCTCGACACCCAATCCGGCACCCTCCCCGGGCTCGAGGGCAAGATCACCACCATGGTCGATGCGCTCGGCATCAGCAATCTCTATGCCGGCGTGCGCTATGGCTATAGCGGCGGCTCGTTCGGCTATAATGGCGCGACCATCGGTGGCACGCCGCTGCACAGCAACTCCAACGACACCATCAACAATGTCAGTGTCGAACTCGGCAAGGGGTTCCTGTTCAGCCCGAATTTGATGCTGATCCCGTTCATTCAGGGCGGCTATCACGACTGGCAGAGCGATCTCCAGGGGCCGGGCGGCTACAATGAGGACCATTCCAACGGCTTCCTCGGGTTCGGCGTGCGCGGCGATTATGCGCTCAACACCCGCCTCGTGCTTACCGGCCGGCTCGGCTGGGCGGAGACGGTCGGCGGCAGCGCCAATGCCTCGGGCGGGGCGCTTGCGGCCGAGGGGTATGGCCCGATGAATTTCGCGCTCGGCGATACCCCGCTCCTGCAAGCCGGGATCGGCGCCGATTATCTCCTCGCCAACCGCATCCATCTCTATGGCGGGCTCGACTATACCCATTTCGGCTATGGCGCGAGCGGCGTGAACGGGGCTGGTTTTTATGAGCCTTCCAGCACCACCAGCGATCTGACCATTCGCATCGGTTTTGCTTTCGGCTTCTGAAATTCCTGACGGAAAAAGTCTTTTTGCTTCTTTTTCTTCAGAAAAAGAAGATTTTTATTACCCTTTATCGAGCCACGGCGGCACCGGCAGGTTTTTCGCGCGCAGGAATTCGGGGTTGAACAATTTCGACTGATAGCGCGCCCCGCCATCGCAGAGAATGGTGACGATCGTGTGGCCCGGCCCCATTTCGCGCGCGAGCCGGATCGCGGCGGCGACATTAATGCCGGACGAGCCGCCGACAGAAATCCCCTCCTCGATCAGGAGGGTGAAAATCGCCTCCAGCGCCTCGGCGTCCGGGATGCGGAGCGCATCGTCGATCGGCGCGCCTTCTAGATTAGCGGTCACGCGAGACTGGCCGATGCCCTCGGTGATCGAACTGCCGGAAGCCGAAAGGTCGCCCGCCTTCACCCAGCCATAAAGCCCGCTTCCCTCCGGATCGGCGAGCACGATACGGATCGCCGGATTCCGTTCCTTGAGCGCCATCGCGACGCCGGCGAGCGTCCCGCCAGTGCCGCAGGCGCAGGTGAAGGCGTCGATCCGCCCGCCGGTCTGCTCCCAGATCTCGCGTCCGGTGGTGGCGCGATGGCCCTCGCGATTGGCGCGATTGTCGAACTGATTGGCCCACACCCCACCCATTTCCTCGGCGAGCCGGCGCGAGACATGCACGTAATTGCCGGGATCGCGATAGGGCTTCGCCGGCACCAG
>JAKAQU010000154.1 GCA_021819535.1 Pseudomonadota bacterium
GCCTCCTATCAGGGCGTCACGTTTCCGCTCGTCGAGGGCGACAGCCAGATCGCGGCGATACGTCAGCTTTCCTATCACGCCATCGCCTTGCGCGACGCCGGACAGCCGCATACCGCCGAAGCCGCGATGGTCAAGTGGATGGGACCGAAGACGGCGTTCGACGTCATCCACCAATGCCTGCTCACCTTCGGCCACTACGGATGGTCGATGGACCTGCCGCATCAGCAGCGCATGCGCGACGTGATGGGCCTGGAGATCGGCGACGGCACGGCCGGCATCATGAAACTGATCGTCGCCCGCGAGCGCGTCGGCCGTGTCGCCGTGCAGTACGGAAAACGTTGAACGCCGAAATGACCGAACGCGCCCTCAAAGCCGACCGCGCCGCGTTTCGCGACATGACGCACGTATTGGCGAAGGAGAAACTCGCGCCGCTCGATCGCTTCTCGCTGTCGCTCGAAGGCGAACTTCCGAAGAGGCCCTTTTTGTATGCCGATTAACAGAGTACTGCCGTCAAGGGACGACGCACTGGTGCTGTTCCGGTCCATCGCCGACTGAGCTGCTGCTGGTTTGGTGGACACCGAGTTAAGGTTTTTCACCCGATCGGAGGCCGAGGATGCAGCGTCGAAAATCCAGCCGAGAGTTCAAGCTTGAGGCGGTGAAGTTGATCGAGGAGCGCGGTTCAGTCGGTTGCTCCGGCGGCCCGCGACATCGCCGTGGCGGAGGGCGTGTTGCGGCGCTGGCTGCGGGAAGGAGATGCGGATCCTCATCAAGCCTTTCCCGGGCACGGCCAGGTCGAGCCGGAGCAGCAGGAGCTGATGCAGCTGCGTCGCGAGGTCGCCAAGCTGAAGGCGGAGCGTGACATCCTAAAAAAAGCCGCGGCCTACTTTGCCAAGGAGCTGACATGAAGTTCAGCTTTGTGGCGAAGCCCCGAGGGGTCTGGCCGGTGCGTTGGCTTTGTGAGGCGCTCGGTGTCTCGCGCAGCGGCTTTCCCGCCCGCCCAATGCAAGGGCCCGCACGGATGAGGCGCTGACGGCGCGGGTGCGGGCCAGTTTCGTGGCCAGCGACCGGATCTATGGCGCCCGTCGGGTGTGGCACGACGGGCTTGCCGAAGGTGCGTCCTGCGGGTTGCATCGCGTCGAGCGGCTGATGCGCGCGCAGGCTTTACGGGCGCGGCCGCGCCGGCGCGGGCTTCCCGCGGATACCGGCGAACGATCCCGCGCGGCGATCGCGGCCAATGTGTTGGATCGCCAGTTCGAGGCGAGCGCGCCAAACCAGAAATGGGTGGCGATTTCACCTGTAGCTGGACAGCCGAAGGATGGCTCTACGTGGCAGCCGTGATCGACCTGTTCTCACGCCGGGTGGTGGGCTGGTCGATGAGCGCCCAACTGGTCACCGACGCGCTCATGATGGCGATCTGGCGCCGTGGCAAGCCCAATGCCTTGCTGCACCATTCCGACCAGGGCAGCCAATACACCAGCGAGCAGTTTCAGAAGCTCATGGCCGATAACGGTGTCGCCTGCAGCATGAGCCGCTCTGGGAACGTCTGGGACAATGCCGCCATGGAAAGCGTCTTCTCGTCGCGGAAAACCGAACGCACGGCACGCAAGGTCTACCGAACCCGCAATCAGGCCCGCGCCGACGTGTTCGACTGCATTGAACTTTTCTACAACCCGCAACGGCGCCACTCGACCCATCGGCTACATCGGGCCGACGTCTTTGCGACAGGATCGGCAGCGCAGGGCGCCGGGGCGCGCCTCGAAACGGAAAGGTTCGCCGACAACGCCGCACCACGGGCAGACGAACCCATCACTTCAGCGGGCTCTTTCGAGATAATCGGCACACGCCCCGTCGTCGGGAAAAATGCGCTGGAATTCCGGCAGAGACTGGGGGAAAGGCAAGTCTTCACGGGCAAGGAAATCCATGGCCAACAGTAAATCTAGTGGGTGTGGGTGTCAACCGGATAGGCAAGCAAGGAACAACCACGCGCAAGCATCTCACCAAAGGATTTTCGGATTCTGGCGTGAGCGCGGTATAATTTCTACACATCAACGAAGGCGGCGGGCGGCGCAGGCCGGCACCGCGGCCGGCCAACGCGGCGCCAGGGCGACGTCTCGGCCCCGCGCGTGGAACCGATCCGCACCCTGGCGCTGTGGTCTGGGCTTTTGTCAACCCGCGCGAATCACGCTTTCGATCAGCCGGCGGTCTTGCTTTTCGCGCTGGCAGCCTTGGAGGCCTCGTGCGCCGACGTCGACAAGGTCATCGCTTTATCGGCGTGTTCGAGACCGGTCTTGTGTTCACCCTTCTGGTGAGACTCGGCCGCAATGCGGGCAGCCTTGGCGGCGGCTTCGTGGGCGTCAGCCGCCTTCGTGTGGCTCATGGAGGGCATGATGTACTTCCTTGTTTCTGTATCGGGCTTGTTTCTGTATCTGGCATTTTTTAGTTGCGCCAGCCGGAACCGGGGTCGCGGCTGACCACCTCTATCTAGGCCCCGTCCGCAAGCGTGCGAGGATCGGTTTTTACCCAGCCGGGACGTCGTGGCCCGGCCCGCCGTCAGGCTTTGGGTAGATTCCGAGGCTGCCACGTGAGTGCGCGTTGTGAGGAAATCCCCTTGGTTCAGCCGTGATCGCCGTCCAGTGGATCACGTTGGCTGGGCACGTTGCTTGGGACCGGCCCGACCGAAGCGGGCCGTTCCATCGTGCCATCGCGATCTTCTTCACCAGTTCGGAAAAGGGGTTTTGAGATGTCCAAATCATTGCGCCACATGGCGATCGGCCTGATGGCGGCGAGCACGCTTGCCGGCTGGGCCGCGTTCGCCCCCGCAGAGGCGACGCCGTTTTCCTTCAACTTCACGTTCGGCGGCGGCACCGACCAGACCTACACGCCGAGCGGCGCGGGGACGTTGCTCTCCAATGCGACCAGCGTCACCCAGGGTAATCAAACCGTGTTAAGCGTGGACGACATCTCCGGCCCGCCGGCCGGAAAAGTCAATGATACCATCACTTTTGATGCGATCCCGCTTTCGGTGCCCACGGCGGCATCGGGGGCGACGGTCAATGCGATCACCATCACCTGGGATGGCATCTACAGCTTCACCTCCACGAGCGGAACCTATGAGCGCGATTCCATCAATGACGCGCTGAATTTCAAATGGCTGGGAAATTTCACGGATTCGAGCGGCACGCTCAATACCCAAGGCGCCGAACTCACCGAGACCTGGAGCCAATCCTCTGTGAACGTCGAGCCGAGCGTCGGCGGTTCGTTCAATTCCAATCCCACCCTCGCGGTGCCGGAGCCCGAGTCTCTGTGGATATTGGCAGTCGCCCTGGCCGGTCTCGGGTTCGTTCGCTGGCGCGCGCGCGAGGGCAGCAACCGGACCGCTTGACGATCGCCATCCTCACCGGGGACGCGGTAGCCTTCCGGCATCTCCCCGCGGTGGCAGCCCCGCCGCGGGGAGATTGTCGATTGTGGTGCGCGCGCGCCATCGCGTGGTGGATGTGGTTGGGCTGACCGTGCGTGATCGGCAAGCGTGCGTTGTCAGCGCGCGCCGATCCCGAACAACACCACTCGCACCGTGCGCAACAGGATCCGAAAATCTAACCCGCGGCTGCGATGGCGGAGATAATAGAGGTCATAAGTCAGCTTGTGACGCGCGTCTTCAACCGAGGCGCCGTAGGGATAATTGACCTGCGCCCAGCCGGTGATCCCCGGCGGGATTTCGTGCCGGCTCTGATAGTCCGGAACGACCTCGGCGAGCTGGTCCACGAAATGCGGCCGCTCGGGCCGTGGTCCGATCAGGCTCATGTCCCCGCGAAGGACATTGAAGAGCTGCGGCAATTCGTCGATGCGCGTCAAGCGTAAAAACCCGCCGACCCGCGTCACCCGCGGGTCGCGCACGCTGGCCCAGCGCGGGCCGTCGCGCTCGGCATCAGTCCGCATGCTGCGAAATTTGAGCAGGGTGAAGGTCTTGCCATGCCGCCCGACCCGGGCCTGGCGATAGAAAACCGGGCCCGGCGAGTCGAGTTTGATCAGGCACGCCGCCACCACCGCGAGCGGCAGCGTCACGACCAGCAAGGCGCCGCAGGCGACGAGATCACGCCCCCGCCGCTCGGCGGCGCTCCAGCTTGAGCCCCAGGAACGGCGCGCCAGACCCTCCGGGTGGGCGATTTCGGCCGGAGGGCGTTGGGGGATGGGCGAGCGCTGCGCGTCCGCGATGAAGGCGGCGATCGGCGTCTCCATGGCGACATGCCCTGCGCGGGACGTGACGGCCGCTTGCGAGGCAGTGGCGGCCCGACGGGAGGAGGCGGAGATAGTCCAAAGCCTTCTATGCCTGCGTGCCGCCATCGCTTGCCTCTCCTCTGCTCTGCCGGTGTGATGGGAACCAAAACAACCCGGCATCGCCCTTCGGCTGGGATGTGTCAGGGCTTGAAACGAAGGGATCGGGATCGAAACCCCGCGCCTTGCAACCCTAGGCGCGCGGCGTGCGGGAGATAGACTCGGAGAGTACGCATTCCGCACCCGAGGCATGGCTTTCGGTTGACATCGCGTGGCACAGGGGCCTAGCGATACCCGAGGCCTTGCGATACCAGGTGTGGCCGGATGGTCCGAAGGATCGTTGTTTGGCGCTCTGTTTTCGTGCCCCACGTTTTCGTGCCCCACGTTTTCGTGCCCCATGTTTTCGCGCCCAGTCGGAAAGTGACGTCTCATGCGCAATGCAGGATCACCGGCCGCGGACGCCGTGCGCGTGAAACCCGCCGCGCGCGCGAGGTCGACGCCGATCATCGAGAAAGACCGAGGCGATTTCCCGGTGGTGGCGATCGGCGCCTCGGCGGGCGGGCTCGATGCCTGCCGGCGGCTCTTGCACGCCATGCCGGCCGACACCGGCATGGCGTTCATCCTGGTCCAGCATCTCGATCCCAACCATGAAAGCATGTTGGTCGATCTGCTCTCCGGCGCCACCACGATGACTGTCGCGCAGGCGAGCGAGGGCATGCCGATCGTGCCCGATCATCTCTACGTCATTCCGCCCGGGCGCTATCTTTCGGTCGCCGCCGGCGCGCTCCATGTGTCGCAACCCGAAGCCCGGCACGGGGCCCGTTTGCCGTTCGATCATCTCTTGACCACGCTGGCGCCGGCCTATGGGCGGTGCGCGATTTGCGTGATCCTCTCGGGGACCGGGGCCGATGGCTGCCTCGGCCTCAGGGCGGTGAAGCAGCATGGCGGCATGGTCCTCGCGCAGGATCCGGCGGAAGCCGGCTATGACGGGATGCCGCGGAGCGCGATCGCGACCGGCCTGGTCGATCACGTGCTGCCGGTTGGCGAAATCCCGCCGGCGCTGCGCGCGCGGCGGGCGGCGCTGACCCCCGGGGCCACCCCCGAAACGCCACCACCGCGCGCGTCGGCGCCGGACCGCCTCGCGAGCGTCGTCGCTTTCCTGCGTGGCCGGACCGAGCATGATTTCACGCTTTATAAGCCCGGAACCCTGCAACGCCGGATCGAGCGGCGCATGGCCATGGTCGCGCTCGACCCCGACGACATCGAACGCTACCTCGAAATCCTCCGCGCCGACCCGAGAGAACTCGATCTGCTGATCAAGGATCTGCTCATCAACGTCACCAGCTTCTTTCGCGATCCGCGGGTGTTCGACGTGCTGGCCGGCCAGGTCATTCCCGGCCTGATCCACGGCCGCGGGCCCGCCCAGCCGATCCGCCTCTGGGTCGCCGGCTGCAGCACCGGAGAGGAAACCTACTCCCTGGTGATGCTGTTCCGGGAAGCGATCACCGCGGCCAAGCTCAATATCAGGCTGCAAGTTTTTGCCTCCGACGTCGATCCGGATGCGGTCGCCGCCGCGCGGGAGGGGGTCTATCCGGAGACGATCGCCAAGGACGTATCGCCGGCGCGGCTGTCGCGCTTCTTCGTGCGGGAGGAGCATGGCTATCGGGTCTCGCCGGAACTGCGCGCGGTGGTGGTCTTCACCGTGCAGGACGTGCTCGCCGACCCGCCATTCTCGCGGCTCGACATGATATCGTGCCGGAACCTGCTGATCTACCTGCTGGCGGAAGCACAGGCGAAGGTGATCTCGCTGTTCCGTTTCGCGCTCGTCGAGCGCGGCATCCTGCTCCTCGGCAGTTCCGAGACGATTGGCAGCATGGAAGGGAAATTCGAGGTCATCGCCAAATCCGAGCGCATCTATCGTCATATCGGCCACGCGCGGGCGGGTGAACTCGGCGCGATTCTGGCCGCGGCCGACGGCACCCGGCTGCTGGCGCGATCGGGGCCAGGCCAGCCGCCCTCGCGCGATGCCGCCTATGCCGAACTCTGCCGGCGGGTGGTGCTTGAAACCTATGCGCCGGCGGCGGTTTTGATCACCCGCGGCTACGAGCAGCGTTACGCGCTCGGGCCGATCGACCGCTATCTGCGTGTGGCCCCTGGCGCGCCCACCCATGACCTGCTCGCCATGGCGCGTCCGGGCCTTCGCACCTGCATTCGGGCGGCGGTGCATGAGGCGACGCAGAGCGGTGCCGCCGCCGTCATGGCTGGCGGGCGTGGCGCCGCCGCGGGTGGGGGCGGCCGCTTCTCGATCGCCGTCCACCCGGTGCAAAGCGAGGGTGAGGCCTTGTTGCTGCTGTGCTTCCTCGACGAGCCGAAGCCGGAAAGCCCTCCGGGCGGGGCGACCGCGCCGGGCGAGAGCCAGCGGATCGCCGAACTCGAACAGGAACTCGCCGCCACCGGCGCGGAACTGCAAGGCGCCATCCGCAACCTCGAAATCTCCGCCGAGGACCAGCGCATCGCCCATGAGGAGGCGCTGTCGATCAACGAGGAATTCCAATCCACCAACGAGGAGCTGTTGACCTCGAAGGAGGAGTTGCAATCGCTGAACGAGGAGCTGACCGCGCTCAAT
>JAKAQU010000155.1 GCA_021819535.1 Pseudomonadota bacterium
GTCTCACCCAGGGCATGATCGAAAAACTCTGCCGCACCGGGCAGGTGCGCATCGATGGCCGCCGCGCCGAGGCGGCAACCCGCCTCGCCCCCGGCCAATGGGTGCGTATCCCGCCTCTGCCGGCCTTGCCGTCCCCGGCCAAACCAAGGAAGCCGGCCGACCCCAAAGCCGCGGCGGACCTCGCCCGCCTGATCCTTTACCGCGACGAGGCGGTGATCGTGATCGACAAGCCGGCCGGTCTGCCCGTGCAGGGCGGGCCCGGCATTCTTCGCCATCTCGACGCCATGCTGGCGGCGTTGCAAGGCGCTGAAGGTGGCGAGCGGCCGCGCCTCGTCCACCGCCTCGATCAGGAGACCTCGGGGGTGCTGGTTCTCGCCCGCACGCCGGGTATCGCTGCAGCCCTCGCCCGCGCCTTTCGCGAGCGCCAGGTGGAAAAGACCTATTGGGCGGTGGTGATCGGCCGGCCAACGGCGCCCATGGGGCGGATCGATCTGCCACTGATCCGCGTGAGCGGCGCCAAGGGGGCGCGGAGCGAAGCCGCGCCGGGCGAGGCGGACGCCGCCCGCGCCGTCACCGATTACCGCACCCGCGATCACGCCGGGAAACTGTTCACCTGGCTCGAACTTGCGCCGCTCACCGGACGGACGCACCAGCTTCGCGTCCATTGCGCGGCGATCGGCGTGCCGATTTTGGGCGATGCGAAATATGCCGGCCACGCCGAGACCATGCCCGAGGCGCGGCTTCATCTGCACGCCCGCCGTCTCGCCTTTCCCCATCCACACGGCGGCATGCTCGCCATCGAAGCGCCGCTTCCGCCGGCCATGCGCGAAACCTTCCGCCATCTCGGCTTCACCGAACCCAAGGCCGCTACCCCGCAACGAACAGGGGGAACATGATGAAACGCCTGCTGCTTGCGGCTTCCGCCCTGATTTTCGCCCTGATCGCCGCGATCGCGATCCTGGTCGCCGCGGCGCCGGACCGGCTGAAGCCGCTGGTGGTCGCGCTGGTCGCGCGCGACGGACGCCAGACGATCGCCCTCGACGGGCCGATCGCGCTCTCGCTGCTGCCGCGCCCGGTGCTGCGGGCGGAAAACGTCACCGTCTCTTCTCGCCTCGGCAGAATCGAAGCCGGGCGCCTGGTCGCGCATATCGCTTTCCGCCCGCTGCTCTCGCGCCGGATCGTGGTCGAGCGGCTCGATCTCGATCACGCCGTCTGGCGACCGGTGGCAGGAGACGGGGTGGCGGGAAGCGGGGCGGCGGGAGACGGGCTTGCCGCCCTCGGCGCAGCGATACCGGCCCCGGGCGAGGAGGCGCAGGCAGAGAAGCCGGCGGCCGAGGGCGCGGCGCGCGCAGCCCCCTCCTCGCGCCCGCCACGTCATTGGCGGATCGGCGTGCTGGCGCTCCGCCTCACCGATGCCGCCATCGCCACACCCGAGGCCGCGCCGCTCAGCATCATCCGGCTCGATCTCCCGGCGCCGCCCGGGCCGAATGCCAGCGCCTTCGATCTCGATGCCCGCTATGCCGGCCTCCCGTTCAGCATCAGCGGCATGATCGCGCGTCTCCCGGGCGACGCAGTGGCGCTGACCGGGGTGCGGGTGGTGGCGCCGGAGGGCGATCTCGCGCTCGACGGCACGCTGCATCTCGCCCGCCGGCCGAGTTTTGCCGGCAAGCTCACCCTTCACCGCCTCGATCTCGATGCGCTCCGCCATGCCCTGCCGCGCCGCGCCCCACCTCCCCCACCCGCCTCGGCACCGGCGGGGGGGGAGGCTTCATCGCCGCCACCCGGCTGGCCGCGGCGTGCGCTCCCCTTCGACCTTCTCCGCGCCGTCGATCTCGATCTCGCGCTCGCTGTCGGCACCTTGGTCGAAAGTGGCGCCGTCTATCGCGATATCGCCCTTCATGTCGGCCTCGATGACGGGCGGCTGGTCGCCGACCCCATCCATCTCGTGGTGCCGGGCGGGGCGGTGAGCGGCGCGCTGCGCCTGGATGCGGCCGCGACGCCGCCGCAAATGATGATCCATCTGCTCGCGCCCGCGCTCGCGCTCGGGCCGCTCGCCGGGGCGTTTCACTGGCCGGCGGAGAATAGCGGCGCGCTCGAAATCTTCGCCGATCTCAGCGCCGCCGGCACGACGCCGCAGGAGATCGCCGCGACCCTCGATGGCCGGGTCGGCGTTGCCGCGGTCAACGCTGCCTTGGAAAACCGGCTGCTGTTGATGGCGCTCGGGAAGGTCTTGCGGCGCGCCAATCTGCCGGCGATGGGGTTTGACCCGCGCGGGCGGACCGATCTCCGCTGTCTCGCGCTCCGCGCCGATATCACCGCCGGGGTGGCCCATCTCGATCCGGCGCTTGCGCAAATGTCGCGGCTCGATCTCGGCGCCGCCGGAACCCTCGATCTCGGCGCGGGGACGATGGCGGTGCGGCTTTCGCCCTCGCTCCGCATCGGCGCCAATGCGCTGGTGGTGCCGCTTCGCGCGACCGGCCCGCTCGACGGCCCAGCACTCTCCCCCGATCCCGATCAGGGGGACGGGGCGCTGGCGCAGGCGGCGTGCGAACCGGCGCTGCTCCGCGCGCGCAATGGCCGCGAGGGGCCGGCGCCGCTGCCCGCGAAGCCGGAGAAGGGGCTTTCTCTCAAGGATATCCTGCGCGGGCTGGTGAAATAGGATGGCGATGCGGCGCTTCTGGCGTGAGGTTGCGCCCGTCCCGGTTGCGGGCGGGTTCGCGATCCATCTCGATGGCCGGCCGCTCCGTCTGCCGGAGGGCGAGGCCTTGCGCCTGCCGGGCGCGACGCTGGCCGCGGCGGTCGCCGAGGAATGGCGCGGCCTCGGCGCCGAATTCACTTACGAGGAGGTGCCGCTGACCCGCCTCTGTGGCACCGGGATGACGAAGATCGCGCCCGATCCCGCGCCCAGCATCGCAGCCCTCGCACGCTACGGCGAGAGCGATCTCCTCTGCTATCGCGCGAGCGACCCCGAAGCGCTGGTCCGGCGCCAGCAGGAACGCTGGCAGCCCTGGCTGGAATGGGCGGCAAAGACGCTCGATGCGCCGCTCCGGGTGGCGAGCGGGGTGATGCCGCACCGGCAGAAGGAGGCCAGTCTCGCGGCCCTCAGGGCGGCCCTGGCGGCGCGCGGGCCGATCGCTCTCGCGGCGCTCGCGGTGCTGGTGCCGGCGCTCGGGAGTTTGGTGCTCGGGCTCGCGGTCGCGGAAGGGGCGCTCACCGCCGCCGAGGCGCACGAGCTTGCCGAACTCGACGCCTTGTTCCAGGAAGATCTCTGGGGCCGGGATGAGGAAGCGGCGGCGCGCAGGGCGCGGATTCTCGATGAGATCACCGCCTCCGCCCGGCTCCTCGCCCTGCTTCGCCGACCCGAGGACATGCCATCATGAGTGCCAAGCGTCTCGTCATTCGCGGCCAGGTTCAGGCGGTCGGGTTTCGTGATTGGATGACCGCCCGGGCGACGGTGCTCGGTCTCTCCGGCTGGGTGCGCAACCGCGACGACGGCGCGGTCGAGGCGCTGGTCGCCGGCGATCCGGCAGCGGTCGAGGAATTGCTGCGCGCCTGCCGCCGCGGCCCGCGTTCGGCCCGGGTGACGAGCATCGAGGAGGATCTGGCTAATCCGCCCGATGAACCCGGGTTTTACCGCCGCTGAATTTTTCCGACCGGCGATCCCGGATCGATCGGCGACGAAAAGAAATTGCCGCACCTTCCTTTACGCGGAACCGCCATAATCGGCCTCGCTCACCTTCTCCAGCCATGTCACGGCGGCGCCGTCATGCCGTTCCTGAATGGCGATGTGGCTCATGGCGGTGGTCGGGCCGGCGCCGTGCCAGTGTTTTTCCCCCGGCGCGAACCACACGACGTCGCCGGGGCGGATTTCCTCGATCGGCCCGCCTTCGCGCTGGGCCCGCCCGCAGCCAGCGGTGACGATCAGCGTCTGGCCGAGCGGGTGGGTGTGCCAGGCGGTTCGCGCGCCGGGCTCGAAGGTGACGAGGGCCATGGCGACGCGGGCGGGTTCGGGCGGGCTGAGCAGCGGGTCGATCCGCACCTGGCCGGTGAAATAGGCGGCCGGCCCGGGCCCGGATGGTTGCGTGCCGCAGCGTCTGATTTCCATCATGTCTCTCCGTCGCGAGGGGGGGGGATGGGGGCTGATTCTGGCGCAAAACGCGCTTCAAGCCGGCTGAGCCGCGCGGCGAGATCGGCGTGCAGCCGGTCGTTACGGATGCGGGGCAGCATCGCGCGCAGTTTTCGCGCCCATGCGGCGGCCTCTTCGGGTCTCTCTTCGGCTTTGCGAAGTTCGGCGAGAAACCCCCTTACTTCTTCCTCCCCGGCATAGCCCATGTAGACATCGTCCGCTTCCGCCATGGCGCAGGCGGGCGAACTCATTTCCGGGAGGGTTTCATCGTCCGGGGCGTGGCTCATCGCTTTGTTCTTCCCGATCAACGGAACGAAAGTCTTTTTGCTTCTTTTTCTTCAGAAAAAGAAGTCCTTTATTGCCTAATTAATGCCGGAAATGCCGCATGGAGGTGAACACCATGGCGATGCCGGCGGCATCGGCGGCGGCGATCACCTCGGCATCGCGCACCGACCCGCCCGGCTGGATCACCGCCGTCGCGCCCGCCGCGATCACCGCCTCCAGCCCGTCGGCGAAGGGGAAAAACGCATCGGAGGCGGCGACACTGCCGATCGTGAGCGTCTCGGCGCCGGCCGACTTGGCGGCTTCCGAGGCTTTCCAGGCGGCGATCCGGGCGCTGTCGACGCGGCTCATCTGCCCGGCGCCGATCCCGACCGTCGCCCCGCCCTTGGCGTAGATGATGGCGTTCGATTTGACATGCTTGCAGACGCGGAAGGCGAACAGAAGATCGGCGATTTCGGCCGCCGAGGGCGCGCGCCGGGTGACGCATCTGAGATCCGCGGCGGTGATCCGGCCGCTATCCCGGGTCTGGGCGAGAAACCCGCCGGCGAGTGATTTGAAAGTGAGCCCCGCCGCCGCCGGATCGGGGAGGCTGCCTGCCAGCAGCAGGCGGAGATTCTTCTTCCGCGCGAGCAAAGCGATGGCCTCATCCTCGGCGGCCGGGGCGATGATGACCTCGGTGAAAATCGCGGCGATGCGTCGGGCGGCCTCCGCATCGAGGGGGCGGTTCAGGGCGACGATGCCGCCGAACGCGGAAACCGGATCGCAGGCCAGGGCTTTTTCCCAGGCTTCGGCCGGGGTTTGGGCGGTCGCAACCCCGCAGGGGTTGGCGTGCTTGACGATCACCACGGCGGGCTCGGCGAACTCGGCAACGCACTCATAGGCGGCGTCGGTGTCGTTGAGATTGTTGTAGGAGAGTTCCTTGCCCTGCACCTGGCGCGCCGTCGCGACGCCGGGACGATCCCCTTGGGGGCGATCATCATGCCGATAAAACGCCGCCTCTTGGTGTGGATTTTCGCCATAGCGGAGCACCGCCTGGCGGGTTGCGCTGAGCGTCAGGCGGGCGGGAAACGCCTCGCCGCGGGCGAACCAGGCGGCGATCGCCGCGTCATAGGCCGCGGTCCGTGCATAGGCCGCCCCGGCCAGCGCGATGCGCGTCGCGCGCGTCAATCCGCCGTTCGCCGTGATCTCGGCCAGCACTTCCTCATATTGCGCGGGATCGGTGAGCACGGTGACGAAATCGTGGTTCTTGGCCGCCGCCCGGATCAGCGCCGGGCCGCCGATATCGATGTTTTCGACGCACTCCGCCTCGCTCGCGCCGCGCGCGACGGTCGCTGCGAACGGATAGAGATTGACGACGACGAGATCGATCGGCGCGATCCCGTGCGCTGCCATCGCCGCGCGATGGGCGGGGAGATCGCGCCGGCCGAGAATGCCGCCATGGATTTGCGGGACCAGGGTTTTGACGCGACCGTCGAGGATTTCGGGAAATCCGGTGTATTCCGAGACCTCCCGCACCGCGATCCCGGCGTCCCGGAGTGCCCGCGCCGAGCCGCCGGTCGAGAGAATTTCGACCCCGCGCGCGGCGAGGGCGGCGGCGAGCGGCACCAGCCCGGTCTTGTCGGAGACCGAGATCAGGGCGCGATGGATGGGAACGAGATCGGTCATGGCGGGTCACCTATGCGTTCGGGATGGCACGCGGGATAGACCGCGAGCCCGAGATGCTCAAGCGTGCGCGCGATCACCTTGGCCTCGTCGTAAAGTGCGACCGCCCGCGCCCGCGCCGCCTCCCCCATGCAGGCGCGCAAGGCGGGATCGTGGGCGAGGCGCGCGAGGGCGGCGGCGAGCGGGGCAACCGCCATCGGCGGGACGAGAAGCCCGGTCTCCTCCGGCACCACTTGTTCGCGCGGCCCCCTGATATCGGTCGCGACCACCGGCAATCCGGTCAGCATCGCCTCGATCACCGACATCGGCAGCCCCTCGAAATGGCTGGGCAGCGCGAAAATGTCGGCGCTCGCCAGCAGATCGGCGATATCGGCGCGATAGCCGAGCCGCCGGAGCCGCGCGCCGAGCCCGGCTTGCACGAAAAAAGGCTCGAGATCAGGGCCATGATCGCTCGCCAGGCGGTCGCCGACCACCCATAACTCGGCCTCGGGCACGGAGCGCATCGCCGCCAGCAATTCGGGATGGCCTTTGTGGCGAACCAGGCGCGAGACGATGATGACGACGACGCGCGCTTCGGGCACGCCGAGTTCGGCGCGGATCCGGGCGCGGGCCGCCGGGTTGGGGCGAAACCGCGCGGGATCGCGGCCATTGCCGATGGCGATCGGGGCGCGAGCGATGCCGAGCCGCCGCGCGTCATCCGCTTCCTCGCGGGAGACGGTGAAATAGATATCGGTGACGCGCCCGCCGAGCCATTCGAGCGCCAAAGCGAGGCCGCGACGCCAGAGCGGCCCCGGCTGATTGAACAAAAATCC
>JAKAQU010000156.1 GCA_021819535.1 Pseudomonadota bacterium
GGCGAGCCGGGCGGTGAGATCGGCCAGCATCGCCGCGATCTCCTCCTGGCCGGCGCGGGCGTTGGCGGCCAATTCGGAGATCGCCGCGATATCCTCGTTGCGCGCGAGATCGAGCCGGCGCACCACGGCCTGAGCCTTGGCACGGGCCAGCGATTGGGCTTCATCGCGCAGGCCGACCACCGCCGAAAGCGCGCCGCCGGCAATCCCGGCCAGGTCATCAAAGAGACGCGGACGCTCGTTCATGGCATCAAACTCCTGTTCGAGGGGGCGGCTTTCGCCGCTCACCCAATACCCTTATAACCCCCGGCATGATTCTCGTCACGGGCGGCGCCGGGTTCATCGGCTCTCTTCTAGAGGCGGCACTCGTCGATCTCGGCATCGAGACCGTGGTCGTCGACCGTCTGCGGAGCGAGGGCAAATGGCGCAATCTCCGCGCTCATCCGCCGGCGCGCATCGTCCCGCCCGAGGCGCTGGAGGCGTTTCTCGCGACGCATCCGCCGCTCGATATGGTGTTTCATCTCGGCGCGATCTGCGCGACCACGGCGCGCGACGGCGATCTCATCTGGCAGACCAATGTCGAGCTGTCGCAAACCCTTTGGGCGTGGTGCGCGCGGCGCGGCGTGCGCTTCGTTTATGCGTCCTCGGCGGCGACTTATGGCGATGGCAGCGCAGGATTCGATGACGCGCCGAGCCTGGCCGCGCTCCGGCGGCTCCGCCCGCTCAATCTCTATGGCTGGAGCAAGCATGCTTTCGATCTCTGGGCCGTGGCCGAGAGCGAATCGGGGCGGCCGCGCCCGCCGCAATGGGTGGGGCTCAAATTCTTCAACGTCTATGGCCCGAACGAATACCACAAGGGCGGGATGGTTTCCGCCGTCAAGGTCAAATCCGACGAGGTCGCGGCCGGGCACAGGCCACGCCTGTTCCGCTCGGACCGGCCGGACATCGCCGATGGCGAGCAGAAGCGGGATTTCATCTGGGTGGGCGATGTCGTCGATGTCCTCCTTTGGCTGCGCGCGAGCCCGGCCGTGAACGGGCTGTTCAATCTCGGCACTGGCCGGGCACGGAGCTATCGCGCTCTCGCCGCCGCCGTCAGCAATGTCTGGGGGGCCCCGGCGGAGGTGGAGTTCATCGACATGCCAGAGACGCTCCGCGGCCAATATCAATCCTTCACCGAGGCGCCGATGGAACGCCTGCGCGCCGCCGGCTATGCCGCTCCGTTCACGCCGCTCGAGGACGGGGTCAGGCGCTATATCGAAGACCATCTCCGCGCCGATGATCCCTATCGATGATCCCGGTTCTCCTTTATCCCGGCTTCGATCCGGTGATGGTTCATGTCGGGCCGCTTGCCATACGCTGGTATGCGCTCGCCTATATTCTCGGCCTCGTCATCGGCTGGCGGCTGATGCGCCGTCTTGTCGGCCTCGCGCCAGAGGTCGCGACAGGCGAGCAGGTCGATGATTTCCTGAGCTGGGCGACGCTCGGCGTCGTTCTCGGCGGGCGGCTCGGCTATGTCTTTTTCTATCAGCCGGCGGCTTTCCTCGCCCACCCCCTCACCATTTTCGCGGTCTGGCGCGGGGGGATGAGTTTTCATGGCGGGATGCTCGGGGTCGCCATCGCCACCCTCTGGTTCGCCCAGCGCAACCGCCTTCCCCTCCTCGGCTTCGCCGACCGGCTCGCCGTCACCGTTCCGATCGGGCTCGGTTTCGGGCGGATCGCCAATTTCATCAATGGCGAACTCTGGGGGCGCCCGGCACCAGCCTGGTTGCCCTGGGCGATGATTTTCCCGCAAGCCGGGCCCGAGCCGCGCCATCCGAGCCAGATCTATCAGGCGCTGCTCGAAGGGCTGATTTTGTTTCTGCTGCTGTTTTTTCTCTCGCGCCGGCCTGCCATACGTGCCCGTTTCGGCCTTTTGAGCGGTATTTTTCTTGCCGGCTACGCGCTCGCCCGCATGTTTGGAGAATTGTTCCGCGCCCCGGACGCTTTCCTTGGCTTCTTCGCCGGCGGGGTGACGATGGGCCAGATTTTGAGCTTTCCCATGCTGCTCGTCGGCGGATGGCTGATTTTTTTCGCCTACCGCCGCAAACCCTAAATCTTTGATACTCGCCAACGAATAAAAGTTTTTTGGTTCTTTTTTTCAAAAAAGAACCAACTTTCCTTTCTCACCCTCTGGCCGTGAGCGATCGCTCGAGCGCGCCGAGCGCGATATTGATGGCGAGCCCGGTCGCGCCGAGGAGGACGAGGCAGGCGAACATGCGCGGGATTTGCAGCCGGTAGCCGGCCTCGATCAGGCGGTAGGCGAGGCCGGTGGCAAACCCGCCGGAGCCGGCGACGAATTCCGCCACCACCGCGCCGACCAGCGCGAGCCCGCCCGAGATCCTTAATCCGGCGAGAAAATAGGGCAGTGCCGAGGGCAGGCGGAGCAGCCAGAGGGTCTGCCAGGCGCTTGCGCCGTTGAGGCGGAAGAGGTCGAGAAACTCCGGCGCGACGGCGGAGAGGCCGGAGGCGGTCGCCGAAAAAACCGGAAAAAAGGCGACGATGGTCGCGCAGACGACGAGGGCGGCGAAGGGGTCGCCGACCCAGACGATGATCAGGGGCGCGATGGCGACGATCGGCGTCACTTGCAGGGCGACGGCCCAGGGCTGGATGGCGGCGCGCAGGAGCGGATTGAAGGCGATGGCGAGCGCGAGGGTGATGCCGAGAAGAACCGCCGCGATCAAGGCGGCGAAGGTGACGGCAAGGGTTGCGAGAAGTGCCGCGAGCAGCCCGCCGGGGTCGTCGAGAAAGGCGGCGATGATGGCGAGCGGGCCGGGTACCAGATAGGACGGCACTCCGAGTGCCCGCACCAGCCCCTCCCAGAGCGCGAGCGCGGCCAAGCCGAAAAGGAAGGGGGCCGCGCGGATCATGCCGGTGCCGTCGTGCCGTGCGCGGCTTCGAGGTGCCGCGTGATCGTGGCGACCAGCGCCGCATAGGCGGGATCGAGCCGGCGCGTTGGTCCTTCTGGCAGGTCGGCGGTGATTTCGGCGGCGATGCGGCCCGGGCGCGGGCTCATCAAGACGATGCGGCGGGCGAGAAATGCTGCCTCGTAGATCGAATGGGTGACGAAGACCACGGTGCCGCCGATTTCGCGCCAGAGCGCCAGGAGATCGGCCTGCAGCCGATGGCGGGTAAACTCGTCGAGGGCGGCGAAAGGTTCGTCCATCAGCAATAATTTGGGCCGGCTGACCAGGGCGCGCGCGAGCGAGACCCGCATGCGCATGCCGCCGGAAAGCTCGGCCGGCCGGGCGCGCTCGAACCCGGCGAGCCCGACCTTGGCCAGGGCCTCGGCGACACGGTGGGCGGCCGCGCCGCGCCCGATGCCGCGGAGACGAAGCGGCAGAAAGACGTTTTCGGCAGCACTCGCCCAAGGGAGAAGGGTCGGATCCTGGAACACGAAGCCGATCTCACCCGAAGCCGGCGCGGCACCGTGCCACGAGAGCCGGCCGCGATCGGGGGCATCGAGGCCGGCGAGGAGGCGGAGCAGCGTCGATTTGCCGCAGCCCGAGGGGCCGAGGAGGGCGATGAAATCCCCCGCTCCGATGGCGAGCGAGACACCGCGCAGCGCCTCGGTGCCGGTCGCGAAGCGGCGGCCGACATCATCGAGGGAGACCAGGGAAGGTGAGACGATCAGGGCGTTTTCGGCCGCAATGAGAGGCCGAGCCCCTTATCGACGAAGCGGAGCGTGAAGGCGGATCGCCAATCGAGATCCTTGGGGTAGAGCCCGGCCTGTTGCATACTCTGGAAAAATTCGAGCCAGCGCGCTCCGGTCATGGCGCCGATGCCGAGCTTCAGCGTATCGCCGGAATCGACGATGCCGTGCTGCTTCAGAACCAAACGCCCATACTCCAGGAGGGCTTGCGTCATTTCCGGATTTTCCTTGCGCATGAGTGCGTTGCCCGGCGCCGGGTCGCCATAGAGATAGGAATACCAACCCTCGATCGAGGCATCGATGAAGCGCTGGACGAGGTCGGGATTTTTTTCCGCGAGCTTGCGGCTAGTGGCGATCAGGCTGCCGTAGCCGGCGAAACCGGCATCGGCGATCAGCAGCACCACCGGCTTCTCGCCACTCGCCTCCTCGATCGAGAAGGGTTCAGAGCCGAGATAGCCCTCCTGGATCGCCGCTTTGTCGTGCAGGAAGGGCGCGAGATTGAAGGTGTAGGGGCGGATCTGGCTGTCGCTGTAGCCGAATTTGGCACGCAGGAAATTCCACCAGCCGGCGCGGGTATCGGCGCCGATCATGATCGGCTGGCCACGGAGTGCCGCGAAACTGTCATGCCCCTGGCCGGGATGGGCGATGAGCACCGAGGGGTCTTTCTGGAACATCGCCGCGATGGCGACGAAGGGCAGCTTCTGCTGGACGAAATTGAGAGCGAGGAAGCTGTTCGACGAGATGGTGAAATCGAGCCGCCCGCCGAGCAGAAGCTGGGTCTGGTTCACCTGCGGCCCACCCTGGCGGATGGCGACGTCGAGCCCGTGATGGCGATAGAGCCCGGTCGCCAGCGCCTGATAATAGCCGCCATATTCGGCCTCCGCCTTCCAGTCGAGACCGAAGGCGACGTGATCTTCCGCCCGCGCCGAGGCTGGCGCGATCAGCCCTCCCCACAGCACCACGACTGCACAACAAGCGCGCGCCAGATGGCCGAAAATCATCATCCCGCGTCCCTTCCCCGGTTGCGTTCCACCTCGCACTCTTCCCGCCCCAGGCGGGGAAATCAAGGCGCGCGCTCGCGGAACGGTGAAAACTTTGACGAAAGGCCAATAACTGTTTCATCCTGGCGCGACCGCCGATCCGTCCGGGCCGCCCCGGCTCGGGCCGATCGGCGATAAGCTGCTCTAGAATAACATGTTTCTGGAGCACGATCGTCCGGCCGGATGATCCCAGCGGGTCGGGACGTGCTCTCGCGTTCGTTGATACGGAACGATCCACTGACGAATGGGTGGTGGCATGCGCGCTGTTCTTGATGCGTTTTTACGGCGGATGATTCGCGAGGGAGAGCTTACGGTTAAGTGGCCCGACGGCACCACCGGCCATTATCGGGGCGAGCGGGGTGGGCCGCGGGCCGGCTTTGCGATCAATGACGCGGCGACGCTGCGGCGCCTGATCCTCAATCCTTCGCTGGCCTTGGGAGAGGCGTATATGGACGGGCGGGTCGAGCCGCTCGACTGTTCTCTCTTCGAGATGCTCGACCTCCTGGTCCGCAACGCCGAGGCCAATCTTTCCGCCCACCCCCTGATGCGTCTCAATGCCGCCGCGGGCTGGGTGCTGCGCCGGCTCAAGCAGTTCAACCCGGCGTCTCGCGCACAGCGCAACGTCGCGCATCATTACGATCTCAACGGCCGGCTCTACAGCCTGTTCCTCGACCGCGACCGGCAATATTCGTGCGCCTATTTTCCGACCGGTGGCGAGACGCTGGAGGAGGCGCAAGCGCTGAAGAAGCGCCACATCGCGGCCAAGCTCAAGCTCGACCGCGACGGACTTTCGGTGCTCGATATCGGGAGTGGCTGGGGCGGGCTCGCGCTCACCCTCGCGCGTGATTACGGCGCCCGCGTGACGGGCATCACGCTTTCCGCCGAACAACTCGCCGAATCGCGCGCGCGCGCCGAGGCCGAGGGGCTCGCCGATCGGGTTCGCTTCGAAATGCTGGATTATCGCGCGCTCGAAGAGCCGTTCGACCGCATCGTTTCGGTCGGCATGTTCGAGCATGTCGGCGTCGATCATTACCGGCAGTTTTTTGCGACGGTGAAGCGCTGCCTCAAGCCCGACGGGGTCGCGCTCTTGCATGCGATCAGCCGCGCCGCCGGCCCCGGCAGCACCAATCCCTGGCTCGCCAAGTATATTTTCCCGGGCGGGTATTCGCCGGCGTTGAGCGAGGTGGTGCCGCATATCGAGCGTGCCGGGCTTTGGATCACCGATATCGAAATCCTTCGCCTGCACTATGCCGAGACGCTGCGCCATTGGCGCCGCCGCTTCGCCGCCAACCGCGACGCCATCGCCATGCTTTACGACGACCGTTTTTGCCGCATGTTCGAGTTCTACCTCACCGGATCCGAACTCGCCTTCCGCCGTCAGGATCACATGAATTTCCAGATCCAGATGGCGCGCTCGCCCTACACCTTGCCGATGGCGCGCAATTACATGTTCGAAAACGAGTTGAAAACCCTCCGCGAAACGCCAGAGCGCGCCTGACGCCCACTCCGCGGCGGGCGATATCGCGCGATCACGGCAACAGGCTCGCCTCCGGCCCGTCGAGATCGCTGCCCCACATTTTTTCGAGGTTATAGAGACGGCGCGCATCCGGCTTGAAGAGATGGACGATGATGTCGCCGGCGTCGATCAACACCCAATCGGCGCCGCCGGCGCCCTCGATCGGCACCCGCTTCAGCCCCGCCGCGCGCAGCTTCTCGGCAAGATGGCTCGCCATCGCCTCGATCTGGCGGTCGGCAAGGCCGGTCGCGATGATCATGCGCTCGGCGAAGGCGGCACGGCCGGCGAGATCGAGGGTGACGATGTCCTCGGCCTTGTCGTCTTCGAGGCTCTCTCGGATGAGCGCGCTCAGCCGGTCGAGATCGGGGGCGGCGCGGCGCGGGCGGGGAGAGCGCTGTCGCGCGGGCTTGGCCGGCGCGCCGGCTTGCGCGGATTTGCCTTTGGCGAGGGTTGCGGCTTTGCGCGGCGTGGCGCCGGGCTGGCGGCGAGCGGGGGTGGGGGGGCTTGGGATGGAAATTCTCCATGCTGTGAGCGAGGGGGTTGTGAGCGAAGGGACGAAACCCGATCGGCGGCACGGCGCAGCGCGCTCGCCGAGACGGGATTTTGCGCGGCCTGC
>JAKAQU010000157.1 GCA_021819535.1 Pseudomonadota bacterium
TTCCGATCGCTTGCGATGCCGACGCGTTCCGCGTCTTCCGCGAGACCGCCGAGAATACGGCGCGGCGCGCGGCGCGGAAAGCAGGGCATGACGAGGTGCGCATCGCCGAGATTTACGCCCATCTCGCCAGCTGCGGCGTCGTTGCCGATGCCGAAGCGGCGGCGGCGCTGGAATTCGCGACCGAATGCGCGATGTGCCATGCCAATCACGCCCTGCGCGACGCCTTGCTTGCCCGTCCGGCCGAGCAGCGGCTGATTTTTCTCTCCGATTCCATTTTCCCCGGGGCATGGCTCGCACGCCTTCTCGCCGAGAACGGCTATGGCCGCGATTGCGAGGTGATTTCCTCGGCCGACACCAGGCGGAGCAAGGATAGCGGGCGGCTTTTCGCGTGGCTGCTCGATCATCTCGGCTGCCCTGCCGCCGAAATCCTTCATCTCGGCGATAATCCGCTGTCCGATATCGCCCGCGCCCACGCCCAGGGCCTTGCCACTTTCGCGGTGTCGCGCGCCGTCTTGCCGCCGGAAAATGAGACCATCGCCGAGCGGCACCCGATGCTCCGCCTCCTCCATAGCCGGCGCCGGGTTGCGGCCAGTCGCGCGCGGCCGGATGCCGAGAGGCCGCTCGCCCATTACGTGACCCTGCTGATGCTCGGCTTTGCCCTATTCACGCTCGCCGAGGCGCGCCGGCTGGGCATTCGCCGCCTCTATTTCACCGCTCGCGACGGCTATCTGCCGCTCGCCATCGCCCGCCGCATCGCGGCAAAGCGGGGTGATGCGGTGGAACTCCATTATCTCGAGGTTTCCCGCCAGGCGATGGTGCTGCCCGGGCTTGCCAACGACCCTGACGAACTCGCCGAAATGCTCGGCCATACCGTGAATGGCAGCCCGCTCTCGTCCCTGCTGGAGCCACTTGGAATAACCGCCGAGGCGACAGCGCCGCTCCTCGCCGGGCTTGGGCTCGACGCCGAAGAAATCGCAACCGAAACCGCCCACGATGCGGCGCGGCGGTTGATCGCCGCCCAGCCGGCGCTGATCGGGGCTGCGATCACGGCGCGGCGGGAAGCGGCACTCGGCTATCTCGGCCGGGAGGGTTTTCTCACGCCGGGGCGGCGGATGATCGTCGATGTCGGCTGGCGCGGCTCCATCCAGCGCCAACTGGCGCGGCTCGCCTGCCTCCCCCCAGGTGATATTTTCGGCTGCTATCTCGGTCTCATGCCGGAAGCGCTCACCCCCGACCTCGATCCGCGCAACGCATCGGGCTATCTTTTCGCGTTCGGCCATCCCGCGCCGCTATGCGCCCAGGTACGCGAGGGGCCGATCCTGTTCGAACTCTTCTTTTCGGCCCCGCACGGTTCGGTTTCGCATTACACTTCCGGCGATGGCGGGTTTCGTGCCGTCCACACCCACGAGCAGGCACCCGGAGGGCCGATCCGGGCGGCCTTCTTCGCGGCTTTGGAGCAAGACTGCCTTGCCGAAATCGATGCCCTCGATGCGCTGATCGACGGCGCCTGGCCAGACAGCATCGATCCCGTCTCGGCACTGTTCGACATCGCGTCACTGCTCCATCGGCCGGGCCCGCGCGAGGTGAAGGCGATCAATGCCATTCCCTTCGTGCATGGGCTCGACGGCCGGCGCCTCTCGGTCGCGATAAATCCGATACCGCTGCACGAGTTGCTCCGCCAGCCGCGGGCGAGCCTCCGGCGCCTCGCCAACGCTCCCTGGCGCGCCGGCGCGGTCAGGGCGAGCCTGCCCTGGCCGATCCCGAATATGAGCCACGCCGACTTCCACCATCGGGCAACGCGGCTTCTCCGGATGTTCGGCGGAAAATAGCCGATGGCGGGCGGGTCGAAAAAAAAGCCGCGGCCGGCGGCAAAACGGGCCTGGCTAAATGCTTTATCAATGGGATAAGGCTACTGCCTGCATCCCCTTTCCCATTCTGGAACGAGGCATGACGACCGTATCACCGCTCCACGCCGGCCGGCGGGCTCTGGCACGGCTCGACCATCCGGTCTGCGCCGTGGTCATCGACGCCGAGGAGGATTTCGACTGGCTGACGCCGGTGGAGGACACCGCGTTCACCACCACCTGCCTCCACCAGCTTCGCGACGCACAGACGATTTTCGCGGCATACGGCGCGGTCCCAGCCTATTTGTTGACGTACCCGGCGCTCGAAGACGATGATGTGGTGCGGCTCATCCGCCGCCAGGTCGAACGCGAGCAATGCATCGTCGGCGTCCAATTGCACACCTGGGTCACACCGCCCTTTGGCGCGGCGCGGGAGGTGCGTTTTTCCTACTCAGGCAATCTCGACCCGGGCGTCGAGGAGCAGAAGCTCTGCACACTCAAGCAAAAATTCATCACCTGCTTCGGCTTCGCACCCACCGTCTTTCGCGCCGGGCGCTATGGCATCAGTGCGCAGACCGCGATACTGCTCGAAAAGCACGGGTTTTCGATCGATACCAGCCTTGCTCCGCGCACGAGCTTCACCCGCGAAGGCGGGCCCGATCATAGCGGCTTCGATTACCGCCTGTTCTGGTTCGGCGAGCGGCGCGACCTTCTGGAAGTGCCGCTTTGCCGTAGCATCGTCGGCTGGGGGGGCGAGCTTGGGCGCTTTCTCTACCAAGCGCTGTCGGGCCCGCGCATGACCCGGCTCCGCGTCCCCTCCTTGCTGACCCGCTCGCGCTGCGCGGAGCGGATCACCCTCTCGCCGGAAGGAAACGACGGCTCGGCGATGCGCCGGCTCCTCCGCCATCTGCTACGGCGCGGCGAGCGGGTTTTTCCGCTGAGCTTCCACAGCTCCTCGCTCGCCGTCGGGCGCAACCCCTATGTTCAGACCCGCGCCGATCTCCATTATTTCTACGATCGCCTTTCCGCCCTGCTCGATTATTTCGCAAGCGATCTCAGCGGGAGGTTCGTTGCCATCTCCGACGTGCCAAACCTGCTTGACGCACCTCCGGCGCGGCAGACATGAACGAAGACGGCAAGATCCTGCTGGTGGTGAACAATTTTCCGCCCGTCAGAGGCGGATCGGCGGTGGTCTATGACAATCTCGCCCGCTATGCCGGCGGGCGAGTCCTGGTGCTCGCCCCGCGCACCAACTACGCCGATGGTCTGCCCCTGATCGGCTGGCGCGAACACGACCGGAGGGCACCGTTTCCCGTCCTGCGCCTCGATCTCCTGCGCACGGTGATCGATGCTCCGCGCGGGCGGTGGTTCGGCAAGCTCCGTTTTCGTCTCCAGGATATCGCGATCCGCCTGCGCCTTGCCGCGACCGTGCTTTATTTGATCGCGCGCCGGCGCATCAAGGCGGTCTGTCTCGGTGAACTGCTCGCCAGCGGCTGGCTGGTCGGCCTGCTGCGCCGCGTTCCCGGCGTGACCACCATGGTTTATGTCCATGGCGAGGAGATCACCACCGACGATCCCTATGACCCCGATCAGCAGCGGCGGCGGCGCGCACTCCGCGGCGTCGATCGCATCATCGTCGTCAGCCGTTTCACGCTCGATGCGGTGCAGAAACTCCTCGGCGCGGAGGATCCGGCGTGCATCACCCTGATCGAAAATGGCGTCGACACGGCGCGTTTCCGTCCCACCCCCAAACGCCTCGATCTCGTGCAGCTCTATCGGTTGGAAGGTTGCTTCGTTTTCGTCTCGGTCTGCCGGCTCCTGGAAAAAAAAGGGATCGATCAGGCTATTCGCGCCTTTGCCGCGATCGTGCCAGAACGGCCCGAAAGCCGACTTCTCATCGTCGGCCAGGGGCCATATCGGGCACGGCTGGAGGAGATCGCCGACGAGATGGGTATCACCGACAAAATCGTTTTCACCGGCCTCGTGCCCGAGGAAGACCTGGTCGATCACTATGGCCTGGGCGATGTTTTCGTAATGCCCAACCGCGCTTTGCCCGACGGCGACACCGAGGGGTTCGGCCTCGTGTTTCTCGAAGCCAATAGTTGCGGCCTGCCGGTGATCGCCGGACGCGATGGCGGCAGCACCGATGCGGTGAAGGATGGCGTGAACGGTCTCGTCGTCGATGGCCGGTCGGTCGCGGCGATCGCGGACGCGATGGCCCGCCTTCATGACGATGCCGAACTGCGCGAAACGCTCCGCCGTCAGGGCCTCGCCACTGCCGCCGCCGCCGGCTGGGAGGGCAAAAGCATGGCGTTTCTCCGGCTCGCCTCGTCGTCCGCGCCGGCTGCGGGAAACGCCCTCGCCCAGGGTGGGCGGTAGCGGCGATGTCGCTCGGCCCCTTTGCCGTCGCGGTGCTGGTGCCGCCGCTCAACCTGATGCCGCTCGGCCTTGCCGGCACTGCCATCGCCGCCTTCACGCGCTGGCGCCGGCTCGGCCTTGCCATCGCCGGGGTCGCGCTCGTGGGCTTGCTCGCGCTATCGCTGCCTTACGTTGGTGGAAGGCTGATCACCTCGCTCGAGCGCGGCCTGCCGCTGTCGCCGCCCGCCGATGACCCGCCGCGCGCGATCGTCGTGCTCGCGGCCGAAGTCGAACACGGCACACTCGCCCCGCCGCTCACCGATGCGGCGGGCGGGGAGACCGATCTCGGCCCGCTCACGCTTCTCCGGCTCCGCGCCGCGGCCGAGCTGGCCCGGCGCACCGGGCTTCCGATCCTGGTCAGCGGCGGCAGACCGCCAGACGGCACGACCTCGCTCGCCGCCCTGATGGCCGAGAGCCTGCGCCGTGATTTCGGGACGCCCGCCCGCTGGCTCGACGATCATTCCGACGATACCTGGGAAAACGCGGCCGACAGCGCCGCCATTCTCCGTCGCGAGGGAATAGGCTCGGTCTATGTCGTCACCCATGCCTGGCACATGCGCCGCGCCATGATCGCCTTTCGTCATGCCGGCCTGCGCATGACCGCGGCGCCGGTTCTGCTCGACCGCACACCGACCGGGATCGCGAGCGATTTTGCCCCGCGCCTGACCGGCTGGTGGATGAGCTTTTACGCGCTGCATGAATGGATCGGCTGTCTTTATTACGCGTGGCGGCATTGAGCGGTTTCGAGGTTGCCACCACCCACCGTCTCGATGACCTGCCGAACGCTTTGTTTCCGTCGCCGGAGAAGGCGTTTTTCTCCTCACGGGTTTGGTACGAAACGGTGATCGCGCACGCCTTGCCGGATGGGATCGCGCCTCATTTCGTTGGTGTTTCCGAAAATAATGCGATGATGGGCGTATTCCCGCTTCGTCTCGACCCCGCCGGCCCGGCGAGCCTGACGACGCCTTATACCTGTCTTCACGCGCCGCTTTTCGCCGCCGATGCCAGTGATGGGGGGCTGCTCGCGGCGGCGTTCGGGCGGTTCTGCCGGCGCTATCCGCTGGTGCGCATCGACGCGCTGGACGAAGCGGGGCCGGAAACGGCGGCGCTGATCGCGGGCGCAAAGGCGGCCGGCCTCGCCGTTCGGCGCTTTCGGCATTTCGGCAACTGGCACGAGGCGCTCGCCGGGCGCGACTGGGGCGCCTATCTTGCCGCGCGACCGGGATCCCTCCGCGAGACGATCCGCCGCAAGCTCCGCCGCAGCAAAGCGCAGACGACGCTCGGCGTGTTCCGGGGCATCGAGGGGCTAGAGGCCGGCATCGCCGCTTTCGAGCATGTCTATGCGCGAAGCTGGAAGGAGGCCGAGCCGTTTCCGCGTTTCAACCCGGCCCTGATGCGCGCGATCGCACCGCTCGGCATTCTGCGCCTGTTCGTTCTCTCGGCGCCATCGGGCCCGGTTGCGGTCCAGTTCTGGGTCGTCACGGGCGGCATCGCCACGGTCTTGAAGCTCGCTCATGACGAGGACGCGCGCGCCCTCTCGCCGGGCACCGTTCTGACGGCCGAGGCCATCCGCCACCTGATCGACGAGGATCACATCATCGGGCTCGATTTCGGCCGCGGCGATGACCCCTATAAAGCGCAATGGGTGGGATCGCGGCGCCAGCGGATCGGGCTTTTGCTGGTCAATCCGCGTCGTCCCGCCGGGCTTTTCGCCCTCGCCCGCCACGGTATCGGCGCCCTCACGCGCGGCCTCCGCGCAAGACGCCCGCCGCCGCCGTGAGCGCGCAGCCGGCCTATCGCACGCCCCCCGGCCAGAGCACCACGCGGAGCGTCTGAGCGATGATCAGAAAATCGAACAGGATATTGAAATTCTTGACGTAATAGAGATCGTAGCTGAGCTTCGAGCGGGCATCGTCGATCGAAGCGCCGTAAGGGTAGTTGATCTGTGCCCAGCCGGTCAGCCCGGCTTTGACGACGTGGCGCTCGTGATAGAGCGGTAATTGCTCGGCGAGCATGGCAACGAAGGCCGGCCGCTCGGGGCGCGGCCCGACCAGGGACATATCACCGATTAAGACATTGAAGATCTGCGGCATTTCGTCGACGCGGGTGCGGCGGAGCAAGGCGCCGATGCGGGTGATGCGGTTGTCCTTCTCCCGCGCCCACACCGCGCCATGGCGCTCGGCATCGACCCGCATGGTGCGGAGTTTCATGATCTGAAACACCCGCCCGTTGCGGGTGACGCGCTCCTGGCGATAAAAAATCGGCCCGCCATCGTCGAGCTTGATCGCGATCGCGGATGCGAGCAGGAACGGCGAAAAACCGAGCAGCAGAACGAGGCTCACCGAAAGATCGAGCGCGCGTTTGAGCGCCCGGGTGATGAGGCCGAACTGGAATCCGTCGGCGTAGAGCAGCCAGCCGAGTTCCATGCGCTTGAGATCGACGCGACGGATCTCCTTCTCGACGACGTCGAGATATTGCCTCACCGGAAACCCGGCGATCTTGCAGGCGAGCAGCGCATCGAGGTTCATGCCGCGCCGCTCGTCGGGGGCAACGATGATTTGCTCGGAGATGGGAAGAG
>JAKAQU010000158.1 GCA_021819535.1 Pseudomonadota bacterium
CGTCAATCACCCCTTGTCAAACGCCGCGCTGACGTCAATCATCCTAATACCCGGCCGCCGATCCTCACCCAGATTGTCGCGCCGTTCTCATCCAGATTGTCGCGCAACAACCACCGGAGCCATCGCCGCTCTGACCGGCATCAATCAGGATAGCCGCGAGCTACAGATCACCGCCCCGGTCCAGCCAGGCAACAGCGGCGGCCCGGTGCTGGATCGCAGCGGCAATGTCATCGGGATCGTGGTCGCCAAACTGAACGCCTTGAATATCGCGCAGATCACGCAGGACATTCCCGAAAACGTGAACTTTGCCATCAAGGCATCGGTGGCGCGGGATTTCCTCGAAACCGTGGCACCATTCCCGGAATCTCGGCCGGCAACGGCTTCTCTCGCACCGCCGGACCTCGCCGCGCGGGCAAAAGAGATCACCGTGCAAATCATTTGCCGGCAATGAGGCGCCGAAGGGAACGCCCGGCGAAAGGGTGGCCTTGGGTTATTCCCCCTTCACGTGCGCGAGGACGCGAAGGGAGGAACAAGGGACTTCCTTGCACGTGCGGCGTCAACGACCTCGCCGGCTTCCTCGCCCTCGGCGGCGCGGAGAGCGTCACCGAGCCTGCCGCTATCCCAGAGCTTGAGGAGGGCCTTGAGTTCGCGATCGGTAAGCTTCGTCGCATCGAGCGTCGGCGCTTCATCCCCATCGACCTGAGGGGGCTTGTCGGGCGGGCGGCCGAAAGCGCGATCGAGGATAGCGGTGCAGGCGACGATGCGGGCGCGCGTTTCGGTCTCGGGGTCCAGGGCGATCTCGGCCAGCGCATCGAGGATTTCCGGCGAGACGCGCCTCGCCATCCTGATGACCTGCCCATAAATCGCGGAGCCGTCCCGCGCCCCGCCTGGGTTCCCGCTTCGTCCTTTCTGAAAGGGCTTCAGCCGGCCTCCGCCGTGGACGGGGACGATCCATTCGGCATCGGGTTTGGTCATTGATCGCTCCGTTCGATTGATAGGAGTGGTTATATCAGATTTCACTCAGGATCAGAGGGCACGGCCCGGTTTTCCGGGGTGCCTCAGGCAGGGAGGAAGCGCTGAGAGTGTGATATCGGCGTCCAGGCATAGGGGGGGTGCCCCCACCCCCCGCCCCCCGGTCATCGGATCGCCTTTCCGCCGGCATGGGCATAAGGCCGCCGCCGTTGCCGCTGTGGAGCGCGGCGCGTTGGCGGCGGGTGGCAGCTATGACCTGGGCGGCAACGGCGCGGCTTGATCGGTCGGCGTGGCTGGCGAGGGGCGCGAGGGCAGCTTTCGGCACGCCGTCGATTGCTATGTGGTTGCTAGCTCTGGGGCGAGAGCGGCGATTGTCTGATAACCTATTGATTGGATGGTGGGTGCGGCAGGGATTGAACCTGCGACCCCCGCCGTGTGAAGGCGATGCTCTCCCGCTGAGCTACGCACCCGGTATCACGCAAGGGATTGGCGAGGTCTCTGCGGTTCCTAGAGCCAAGCCCCGTCGGATGCAAGGGGCGGTTATTTCAATGCGGCAAGCCCCGCTTTGCAGGTCACGCCATCCTGCACCGACATGCCGCCCGAGCAGCCGATGGCGCCGACCAGCTTGCCGTCGCGGACCAGCGGCAAACCGCCTTCCGTTGCGATCGCGTCATCGAGCGAGAGCACATAAGGATGGCCGCCATCGGCCGCGTCCTGAAAGATTTTGGTCGGGCGGCGGAACAGGGCGGCGGTGCGGGCCTTGTGCTCGGAGATCGCGATCGAGCCCTGCTGGGTGTCGTCCATGCGCTCGAAATAGATCAGCCTTCCTTCCGGCCCAACGATCGAGATCGCCATTTTCCAGTGATGGCGCATCGCCTCGGCCTCTGCCGCGGCGGCGATGATTTTGGCCTCGGCGAGCGTGATCGAGGCGCCGTAGGGGAGATCGTAAGGCATTTGTTCGGGGACGCCTGGCGGCAGCGGCGATTGCGCGCGGGCAGCGCCGGCCGCGGCGAGCAGGGCCGCGAGCAGGAACGGGGCAGATTTGCGGATGAATGATGACATCGGTTCCCTCCGGTTTTCGCACGGCCTCCAGGCGAGGACGGCGCTTAGCGATCATTCTGCGACGCTTTCGCCGCATGAACAAGAGAACGCCGCACACCCGAGCGAACAAAATTTTCTTACAGGGGAGGTCAAAAAATCTTCTTTTTCTGAAGAAAAAGAAGCAAAAAGACTTTTGTTCGGCTCTCTCGGAGTGGATACTTCCTCGGAACGGGCAGTGCCTGCGGCACTGCCTAACGAATAAAAGTTTTTTCCTTCCCCTCAATGCCCCGTGTTGCTGCCGGAGAAATCCGGGGCATCGAGGCCGGACTGGGCGAGTTCGCCGGCGATCGCGGCCTTGAGGCGTTCCAGACCGGCTTCGTCCTTCGCCTCCGCGCGGGCGACCAGCACCGCCTGGGTGTTGGAGGCGCGGAGCAGCCACCAGCCGTCATCGGTTTGCACCCGCACGCCATCGGTATCGTTCACCTTGGCGCCGGCTGCGCGGAGACGCGCGGCGACTTCGGCGACCACGGCGAATTTCCGCGTCTCCTCGCAATCGAAGCGGAGTTCGGGGGTCGCGCGGAGGGAAGGCAAAGCGCCGCGGGCCTCGGAAAGCCGGCCCGCCATGCGCGCAACGACGGAGAGCAGCCTTACTGCGGCATAAAGCGCGTCGTCGAACCCGTACCATTTATCGGCGAAGAAGATATGGCCCGACATTTCGCCGGCGAGTGGCGCCCCGGTTTCGGCCATTTTGGCCTTGATCAGGCTGTGGCCGGTTTTCCACATCAGGGGATTGCCGCCGGCCTTTTTGATTTCGTCGAACAAAACCTGACTTGCCTTGACATCGGCGATGATGGTCGCGCCAGGATGCGCGCGCAAAACGTCGCGCGCCAATAGCACCATGATCTGGTCGCCAAACAGGATTTCGCCCTGATCATCGACGACGCCGATGCGATCCGCATCACCGTCGAAGGCGATGCCGAGATCGGCTTTTTTCTCACGCATCTCGGTGATGAGCTGGCGGAGATTGGCGGGTACCGTCGGGTCCGGGTGATGGGCGGGGAAATTCCCATCGACCGTGCCGTTGATGACCGTATGCCGCCCCGGGAGGGCGGCGACGAGGCGATCGAGGACGGCACCGGCGGCACCGTTGCCGGGATCCCAGACCACGTTCAGCGCGCGCGGGCCGCCGTCATAATCCTGCAGAAGGCGAGTGACATAGGCGCCGGCGACATCCCTCTCCGCCGCCTGCCCGGCGCCCTCGGAGACGACATCGCCGCGCGCCGCCATCTCTCCGAGTTCGCGGATCGCCTGCCCGAAAAACGGCTTCTTGCCGAGCATCATCTTGAAGCCGTTGTAATTCGGCGGGTTGTGGCTGCCGGTGACCATCACCGCGCCGTCGGCGGGAAGCGTGGTCGCGAAGAAATAGAGCATCGGCGTCGGGCCGAGGCCGATGCGCAAAACCGTCATCCCACTCGCCACCAGGCCGGCGACGAGTGCGCTTTCCATCGCCGGCGAGGACAGCCGCCCGTCGTAACCGACCGCGACACGCGTGCCGCCGGCGCGCGCGACGATGCTGCCGAAGACCCGCCCGATCGCGTGGGCATCCGCCTCGGTCAGGGTTTTGCCGACGATGCCGCGGATGTCGTATTCGCGGAGAAGGCTCGGGTCGAAACGGTGGGAGAATGTCATCGGCGGGTCCTCGTTCCGGTCAGGCGTCGATGTAGTGGCGGAGGAATTGGCGCACCTTGGGGCCGAGATCGTCGCGTTTGAGGGCGAACGCGATCTGGGCTTCGAGAAATCCGGCCTTGTCGCCGCAATCGAAGCGCCGGCCCTCGAAACGAAGACCGTGGAAGGGGTGGGCGCCGATCATTTTCGCCATCGCGTCGGTGAGCTGCACCTCGCCGCCGGCGCCGCGCTCGAAGCGCGAGAGATGGCCGATGACGTCGGCGAGGAGCACGTAGCGGCCGATGATGGAAAGCGTCGAGGGCGCCACCTCCGGCGCCGGTTTCTCGACCAGCCCGCGGACCTCGACCAGCCGCCCGTCATCGGTGCCGGTGCGGAGGATGCCATAGCGGCTGGTCTCTTCGCGCGGCACGTCCTGGACGGCGACGACATTGCCGCCGGTTGCGCGATAGGCATCGGCGAGCTGGGCAACGCACGGGGTCTCGCCGAGGATGAGATCATCGGGGAGCAGGATCGCGAACGGATCCTCACCGATGAAGGCGCGCGCGCACCAAATCGCGTGGCCGAGGCCGAGCGGCTCCTGCTGGCGCACGGTGACGATGGCGCCGGGCTCGAGCTGCGTTCCTTCGAGGAGGGCCAGCGCCTCGGTCTTGCCGCGCTCGCGCAACACCGCCTCGAGTTCGAAGGCGATATCGAAATGCTCGACGATCGCCGTCTTGCCGCGCCCGGTGATGAGGCAGAATTGCTCGATCCCGGCCGCGCGCGCCTCCTCGATCGCGTATTGGATCAGGGGCTTGTCCACCACCGGCAGCATTTCCTTGGCCGTCGCCTTGGTCGCCGGCAGAAACCTCGTGCCGAGACCGGCGACCGGGAGCACAGCTTTGCGCAATGGTTTCAAGTCACTGTTTCCTTCCCTCGCGGCTTGGCGCCGCGATCATCGCGGCGGATTGACGGCCATGTCCTCGACCTCGGCGGCGACGATGGCGCTGATATTGACGATCCCGCGCGCGGTGACGCTCGGCACCAGAGCATGCACAGGCTTGCTCATGCCAAGCAAGAGCGGGCCGACGACGAGGCCATCCGCCGCCGCCTTGAGGAGGTTGAAGGCGATATTCGCGGCGTCGAGATTGGGCATGACGAGGAGATTGGCGGTGCCGGAGAGCCGGCTGTCGGAGACCGCGCGCTCGCGGATGGCGGCGCTGAGGGCGGCGTCGGCGTGCATTTCGCCGTCGATTTCGAGGCTCGGATCCTGGGCCCGGATCAGTGCCAGAGCGGCCCGCATCTTGCGCGCCGACGGCGTGTTCGAGGCGCCGAAACTGGAATGCGACAGCAGCGCCGCCTTCGGCGTCAGCCCGAAGCCGAGCACCGCGCGCGCGGCGAGCGCGGTCATCTCGGCGATCTGCTCGGCGCTCGGATCGACATTGAGATGGGTGTCGCAGAGAAACAAAACGCCGGTCGGCAGAATGATGCAGGAGAGCGCATAGACGCGGGAAACCTCGGCACGGGCGGGAATGATCGGGAGGATATATTTCATGTGCTGCCACCAATCCCCCGAACCGCCGACGATCGCGGCATCGACCGCCCCGGTCGCGAGCAGCATGGCGGCGACGACGCTGGTGCGGTTGCGCATCCTGCGCGCCGCCGCCGCCGGCGGCACGCCGCGCCGCCCGACGAGGCATTGATAGGGCGCGATCAGCGGCGCGATCGTCTCCTCGTCGCGCTCGGCATCGATCACCTGCACCTCGCCCGCGAGATCGAGGCGGAGCCCCATCTCGCGCACCCTTGCCGCGATGATTTCGCGCCGGCCGAGCAGCACCGGCCGCGCCACCCCCTCATCGAGCACCATCTGCGCCGCCCGCAAGACGCGCTCGTCCTCGCCCTCGGCATAGGCGATGCGCTTCGGCGCCTTGCGCGCCGCTTCGAACACCGGGCGCATGAGCTGGCCGGAGCGGAACACGAAGCGTTCGAGATCGCGGCGATAGAGATCGAAATCGGCGATCGGCCGGCGCGCGACCCCGCTTTCCATCGCCGCCTTCGCCACCGCCGGCGCGATCTGCAGGATCAGGCGCGGATCGAAGGGTTTGGGGATGATGTAATCAGGCCCGAACACCGGCGCCGCCCCGCCATAGGCCGCCGCCACCACCTCGCTCGCCTCGATGCGCGCGAGTTCCGCCATCGCCTCGACGGCGGCAAGCTTCATCGTCTCGTTGATCGTGCTCGCCCCGACATCGAGGGCGCCGCGGAAGATGAAGGGAAAGCAGAGCACATTGTTGACCTGGTTCGGATAATCGCTGCGCCCGGTCGCGATCACGGCATCCGGGCGGGCGGCGCGCACGAGGTCGGGGGCGATCTCCGGCTCGGGATTGGCGAGTGCGAGGATCAGCGGATTCGGCGCCAGAAGCCCGAGCCATTCCGGGCGCAGCACGCGCGGCGCGGAAAGCCCGAGGAAAATATCGGCGCCCGGCAGCACGTCTTCGAGCCGCCGCGCATCGGTCGGATGGGCATAGCGGGCCATGTTGGGGAGCATGCCTTCCCGCCCGGCATGGACCACGCCATCCTTGTCGGTGAGCGTCACATGCTCGACCCGCACCCCCATCTCGACCAGGAGATCGACGCAGGCGAGTGCCGCCGCCCCGGCGCCCGAGGTCACCAGCCTGACCTCCGCGAGGCGCTTTCCCTGCAACAAAAGCCCGTTGCGAATGGCGGCGGCAACCGTGATCGCGGTGCCGTGCTGATCGTCGTGAAACACCGGAATACCCATCCGGCCGCGGAGCCGCGCCTCGATCTCGAAACACTCCGGCGCCTTGATGTCTTCGAGGTTGATCGCGCCGAATGTCGGCTCCAGTGCTGCGACGACATCGCAGAAACGCGCGGGATCGGCGGCATCGACCTCGATGTCGAAGACATCGATGCCGGCGAATTTCTTGAACAGAACCGCCTTTCCCTCCATCACCGGCTTGCCGGCGAGCGCGCCGATATTGCCAAGGCCGAGCACCGCGGTGCCGTTGGAGATGACGGCGACGAGATTGCCGCGCGCGGTCAGATCGTAAGCGCAAGCCGCATCGGCGGCGATCGCCTCGCAGGCGGCGGCAACGCCGGGGGAATAGGCGAGTGCCAGATCGCGCTGG
>JAKAQU010000159.1 GCA_021819535.1 Pseudomonadota bacterium
AGAGATGGATAACGGGAGGGGTCATTTTGGCCTCGCTCAGGGCTTGTGGGAAGAAAATAAGGCCAGGGCGCTGCCCCTACTTCCCATTGGGACAAGCTGGGGCCAGCGGCCCCAGCCCCGCATTTCGGAAAGGTTTCCAAAGGCATTGCCTTTGGTGGGGGGCTGGGGCAAAGCCCCTGCCCTGATCACTGACATGAAGCGTTTATTTTTCGCGCACCGCTGTCACCGCGGCGTGGGCGGCCTGGAACATCAGGCCGGAATCATTGGCGATGGTCACCATCTTGAAGCCCATCGCGATCATGCGCCGCGCATAGGCCGGGCTGAGATTATGGAGCCCGGCGAAAATGCCGCGCTTTTCGGTCTCGCGCAGCAAACGCTCGTAAATTTTGAGAATCTCCGGCTCCTCGCGGTCGAGCTTAGGCACCATGCCGAGCGAAAAGCCGAGATCGCTCGGGCCGATATAGATCGCATCGATCCCCGGGACATCGAGAATGGCGTCGAGATTGTCGAGCGCTTGCTGGGTCTCGATCATCGGGATGCAGAGCGTTTCCTGATTGGCGGTGCTCTGATAGCTGCTGGCGACGCCATAGGGGGCGGCGCGGATCGGGCCGTTGCTGCGTGCTCCCTCGGGCGGGTATTTGGCGGCGCGGATGAAGGCGCGCGCCTCCTCGGCGCTGTTGATCATCGGGCAGATCACGCCATAGGCGCCGCCATCGAGCACCTTGCCGATGATCCCCGGCTCGTTCCACGGCACGCGCACCATGGGGAGCGGCGGATGCTTCGCCATCGCCTGGAAGCAGGCGATCATCGAGAGGTAATCCTGCACGCCGTGCTGGAGATCGACGGTGACGCTATCCCAGCCCGCCTGCGCCATCACCTCGGCGGAAAACGCGGACGGGATGGCAAGCCAGCCATTCACCGTCGCCTTGCCCTGCCGCCATTGCTCTTTTAACCGGTTCGCCATGCTATTTTCCTCCGTCTCCGGGGAAGCTAGGCTCGGCACGGAAGAGCGTCAATTCAACCAATGGGGTGGAACACCGCTATGACCGCTATGAACGCCGCCATGAACACCCCTCTGGGCCAGGTCATCCGCGAGGCGGAAGCCTTTCTCGGCCCGCGCCTGTCGCAAAACATGTCGCTCCGCGAGCAGCATTCCCACGGCGAGGACACCAACCCGCCCGTGCTGCCGGATGCCGTCGCCTTCGTTGAGACCACGGAGGAAGCAGCCCGGCTTTTGGCCCTCTGCAACGCGGCCCGCGTGCCCGTCATCCCCTTCGGCGCCGGCACCTCCCTCGAAGGCCATGTGACGCCGGTGAGGGGCGGGATTTCGCTCGATCTCTCACGCATGACCCGGATTCTCGCGGTCAACCAGGCCGATCTTGATTGCCGGATCGAGGCCGGCGTCACGCGTCAGCAATTGAACGCCCATCTCCGCGACCAGGGGATGTTCTTTCCTGTCGATCCCGGCAGCGAATGCACGATCGGCGGCATGTGCGCAACGCGCGCCTCGGGCACCAACGCCGTGCGCTATGGCACCATCCGCGAAAACACCCTCGGTCTCACCGTCGCACTCGCCGACGGGCGGGTGATCAGGACCGGCGGGCGCGTCCGCAAATCGGCGACCGGCTATGATCTGACGCGGCTCTTCATCGGCTCGGAGGGAACGCTCGGCGTCATCACCGAAATCACCTTGAAGCTCGCCGGCATCCCGGAGGCGATGGCGGCGGCGGTGTGCCAGTTCGACGATCTCGCCGGCGCCGTCGCGAGCGTGATCGCGATCATCCAGGCCGGCATTCCGGTCGCCCGCATCGAATTGCTCGACGACGACGCGATCGGGGCGGCGATCGCCTATTCCAAGCTCACCGGCATGGACAGGCGCCCGACCCTCTTTTTCGAGTTCCACGGCAGCGAGGCGGGCGTTCGCGAACAGGCCGAGCTTGCCGAGGCGATCGCGGGCGAGAATGGCGGCGCAGGCTTCCGCTGGGCCATCGCCGAGGAGGATCGCGCGCGGTTGTGGAAAGCGCGCCATGATCTCTACTGGGCCGGGCTCGCGCTCAAGCCCGGGTATTTCGGCGTCACCACCGACGTCATCGTGCCGATCTCGAAGCTCGCCGAGGCGGTGCTCGGGGCGAGAGAGGACATTCTCGCCTCCGGCCTCACCGCACCGATCGTCGGCCATGTCGGCGACGGCAATTTCCATACCGTCATCCTGATCCCGAAGGATGATCCAGCGGCGCTTGAGCGGGCCTGGGCGCTCGACCGCCAGATCGTCGGCCGGGCGCTCGCGCTCGGTGGCTCGTGCAGCGGCGAACACGGGGTCGGCATCGGCAAGCGCGAGTTCCTCGCGGCCGAACACGGCGCCGAGGCGCTCGCGGTGATGCGTTCGCTGAAGACCGCGCTCGACCCCAACGGCATCCTCAATCCGGGGAAGATTTTTCTCAACTGATCGCGGCGGCGCGCCTCATTCCAAGGCTTTCGTGGCCGCTGTCGTCAACCATCCTTTTGCAGAGCCGATTGTCTCAGCCATTAATTTGAAGGCGGATGTCTGAGTGCCGCAGGCCCAAGATAGCGCCGCCACGATGGGTTCAGCCAAGAAGTGCCACGTAGGCCCGTTGCCCGGGCCAAGCGTCCTAAGTTCGTTCCCACTCCACGGGCCAGGCTCTGCCCTATGCAGGTAAAGTGTCCGACCAAGCAAATTGGGATGCGCCGTTTCGCAAAGGACGCCATAAGTAGGAAGGATGAACTCCTGTGATTGGATTTTTGAAATGCGCGTGATGACGGTAACGATATTCGTTGGGTTGTATATCGTCTCGGCCTCAGGCAGCTTTGACGCGAAGATGACTTTAAGAGAATATAGCTCCAATTCCTCGGAAACAACGAAACTCGTCCGAAGGTCGTTGGCCCGGTCGTGGATTATACCTGGTTTTCCTTCCCTGTTTGGCCCACTGACCGTCGCGCACACTGTGCGGGCGGCATCAACAAACGCGGCGGCCGTTTCTAGCGCCGAGCGTGCTAGCAGGCTGGCGCAGAGCACTTCCTGGCGGGCAAGCGCCCATACACAGCTTCGGGCAAGGTCGACGACCCGCCACACGTTCATAAGCGAATATGCTTCCCAGTTGCCGAGTTGATCCTGCCAGTACAATTCGTTCGCCGGGAGGGCGTCGGTCGCGGTGGCCGTAATTTCTTCCATCTCAGCCTTCAGGCTTTCGTCAGTGCGAAACCGCCAACCGTATCGGAAGGGAAGTATTTGACTCAATTTATTTAAGTGCCCGATTATGTCGTTGGCGTCCGTGACAAACGGATTGCCGCATGGCAGAATACGGCGAAGCACGTCCTTCGGAACGGGCGGAATTGGTTCGATCTTATTTGACGTTGACATTGCCAGATCCGCGTTGATGCTGGGCGAATGTTACGTGGAATATCTACGCCAAACAAGCGACCGTCGGGGGGGCGAACCACGCTCTATGAAACCTCTCCATGACAATCACCGTCCCCACTGACCGATCGGTAAGCCGCATTGGAGTTCTCGTGCCCGCTCTGTGGGGAAGAATCGGGTTGCCGCCTGTTCTTGCGCGCGGCGCCGGCCGCCCTTGTGCCTGGCGCGCCGGCTCCGATAGAGTGTCGGCAACAAGGAGAGGCGTGGGCCGGCACGGCACCGCGCGGCACAGGGAGGAGACGAGCATGCCGGATCGCACGGACCGCCGGATCGGGCGGCGGGGATGGCTCAGGGGTGCCGCGGCGCTGGCGGCCGGGGCACCGTTCGCGAGCGCGCCCTTCGCCACCCTCCGCGCCGAGGAGCCGCCAATCCGGGTTGGCTTTCCCGTCCCCGTCACCGGTCCCTACGCGACCGAGGCCGCCGATCAGGTGCGGGCGGCGCAACTCGCGATCGCCGAGTTCAACGAGAGCGGCGGGATGGGCGGGCGGCGCGCCGAATTGCTGGTGCGCGACGACAAGCTCGACCCCGGCGAGGCGGCGACGCGCGCGATCGAGCTGATCGAGAAGGACCGCGTCGATTTCATCGTCGGCAGTCTTTCGGCCTCGGTGCAGCTCGCCGTCAACACCGTCACCAAACAGCGCGGCATCCTCTATAACTCGATCAGCCAGTCCGATCAGATCGTGAGCAGCCCCGATTGGGGGCCGACCAGTTTTCACGAGGCGATGACCCCGCATATGACGGCGACAGCCGTCGGGCGCTACGCATTCGGCAAGTTCGGCAAGCGCATCGCCTATGTCGCCGCCGATTACGCCTATGGCCACGAAATGGTGGCCGGGTTCCGCGCCGTCGGCGCCGGAATTGGCGCGGAGGAACTCGCGGAAATCAAAATGCCGATCGGCACGCGCGATTTCTCGCCCCTCATGCCGCGGCTAGAGGCGCTGCGCCCGGACATCCTGTTTCTCTGCAATTTCGGCCGTGATCAGCAGGTCTTCGTGAAGCAGGCGCAGGAATCCGGCCTCAAGCGCATGACCCATATCGTCGCCCCGATCCTGCTCCAGACGGCGCGCATCGCCGGCGGTGCGCAGGCCTTCGAGGGCGTGCTCGGCGGCACCTCCTATTACTGGGGGATCGAGCGCGACGTCGCGAGCGCCAAGGCGTTCAACGATCGTTTCCGCAAAGCCTATGACGGGCGCCTGCCCTCAGATTACGGAGCACTCGGCTATAGCGGCGTGCGTTCCGTCTTGAGCGCGGCGGTGAAAGCGGGCTCGACGGCGACGGAAAAAGTCGCGTCCGCGCTCGCCGGCATGAAATATGATTTCTACAAGGGGCCGCAATATTATCGGGCGTGCGATCATCAATCGGTGCAGTCGGTGTTCATCATCGAATCGAAGGCCAATGGCCGCGTGCCCGAAGACGTGTTCAACGTGCTCGAGACGGTGCCGGGGCAGGAGGATTTGCTGAAAACCTGCGCGCAAGAGGGTTTGGGCTGAGCCCGAGATGGCCGGGCTTTCGCTCGATCTCCTCGCGCTACAGATTTTTACCGGGCTTGCGCTGGGCGCGGTCTATGTCTTGCTCGCGACCGGCATGTCGCTGATTTTCGGCATGCTGACCGTGGTCAATTTCGCCCATGGCGCTTTCTTCGCGCTCGGCGCCTATGTCGGCGCACTCGTGCTCGCCATGGGCGGCAATTTCTGGCTAGCCCTTTTCTGCGTGCCGGTTGCGACCGGCATTGCCGGGATGGCGGTGGAATGGGGGCTGGTGCGCCATCTCTATGGTCGCGGGATCGATGATCCGCTCCTGCTCACTTTCGGACTTTCCTATGTCCTCGTCGAGATGATCAGGATCGTCGCCGGAACCCAGGGGCTGCCGTTCGACACCCCCGATGCCTTGGCGAAGGCGGTCGATATCGGCATCGGCTATTTCCCGCTCTACCGTCTTTTCGTCATCGCCGTCACCGCCGCCATCCTGCTCGCGCTCTGGCTGTTTCTGGAGCGTACGCGGATCGGCCTCATCATTCGCGCCGGTGCCCGCGACCCCGAGATCATGCGCGTGCTCGGCGTCGATACCGGGCGCATCTGGCGGCTCGTCTTCGGGCTCGGCACCGCCATCGCCGGATTGGCAGGACTGCTCGCGGCCCCCTTGCAGGGGGTGAGCCCGGAGATGGGCAACGCCATCCTCGCCGATGCCTTCGTTGTCACCGTGGTCGGCGGCATGGGCTCGCTCGCCGGCGCCATCGTTGCCGGATTGGTGGTCGGGGTCATCGTCTCGCTCACCGCTTTGTTCGCGCCCGAGGCCGGCGATGTCGCGATCTTCGCCCTGATGGCGGTGGTGCTGCTGATCCGCCCGCAAGGGTTTTTCGGCCGCGCCGGGTTGATGAGTTGATCGCCGCCCTCTTCCGCCGCGCCGAGCGCGATCGCGCGCTGTTGGCCGCGCTGTTTCTGCTCGTGCTGCCATTCGCGCTGCCGTTTCGCGCAACCGCCGTCAACGTGCTGATCGATGGCCTGTTCGCGGTCGGGTTCAATCTCGTCTATGGCTATCTCGGCCTGCTCTCGTTCGGCCATGCCGCCCTCTTCGGCGTTGGCGCCTATGCGACCGGGCTTGCGCTCCTGCGCGCCGGCATTCCGTGGTACGGGGGCTTGCTGCTCGGCCTCCTCGCCGGCGCCGTGATCGCCGCCATCATCGGTCTCCTCGCCACACGCACGCGCGGCATCTATTTCGCGATGGTGACGCTGGCACTCGCGGAATGCGTCTATTACGTCGCTTATCAGGCGAGCGGCATCACCGGCGGCGAAAACGGTCTTCGCGGCATCGTTGTCGCCAAAATCGATCTCTTCGGGATCACGCTCGATTTCGTCGATCCGCTCACCCGCTATTTCCTCATCGCCGCGATCGTGGCACTCGCCCTCGCCGCATTGTCGCGCATCCTTGCGTCCCCCTTCGGCGCGGTGATGGAAATGGTGCGCGAGAATGAAGCCCGCGCCCGCGCCGCGGGTGTCGATGTGCGCGCCGTGCGAGTGCTCGCCTTCGTCCTCTCGGGCGCGTTTTCCGGCCTCGCGGGCGGGCTGCAAGCGCTTCATCTTGCTATCGTTCCGATCGAGACGCTCGATTACGGCACTTCGGGGATGGTGGTGATGATGTGTCTCCTCGGCGGCGCGGGGACGTTTTTCGGCCCGTTCGTCGGCGCGCTCGTCTATCTCGTGCTGCAAAATCTCGTCGCCCTGATCTCAAGCCACTGGCAATTGCCGGTCGGCGTCGTGTTCATGGCCTGCGTTCTGTTTTTCCCGCGCGGTCTTTGGGGACAAATCGCGCGATGGCGCCCGGCATGAGTGACGACCCGATCATTCTCCGCACCTTGTCGATCAGCAAATCCTTCGGC
>JAKAQU010000160.1 GCA_021819535.1 Pseudomonadota bacterium
AGGGGATATCGAGCATCGCGCGCATCCCCAATGCCTAAATGCCCATCCCCGGTGTTGCCGGCACGCAAACTGCCGGCGAGCGGCCCATCCCCCTCTCATGGCCGCAAGGCACGTGCTAGGAAGCGCGGCATGGATGCCGATCTCCCCGAACTGCCGATGGCCGAAGCCCTGCCCGCGCTCCGCGCGGCCTTGCTGACACGGCCGAACGCCATTGTGGTCGCTCCTCCCGGCGCGGGCAAGACCACGCTCGTCCCGCTCGCGCTGCTCGATATCCCCTGGATCAGCGAAAAAACCCCGCAAGCCCAGAGGATTCTGCTCCTGGAGCCACGGCGCCTCGCCGCGCGCGCCGCGGCGCGGCGGATGGCGGCACTCCGCGGCGAGGCGGTCGGCGGCGTCATCGGCTATCGCACGCGGGTCGATGCCGCGGTCTCGGCGGCGACACGGATCGAGGTCATCACCGAGGGCCTGCTGCTCCGCCGTCTGCTCGCCGATCCGGGCCTCAGCGATGTCGCGGCGGTGATTTGCGACGAAATCCACGAGCGCTCGCTGGAACTCGATCTCGCCTTGGCGCTGCTCCGCGATTCGCAAACCCTACTCCGCCCCGATCTGCGCCTGATCGCGATGTCGGCAACCGCCGAGAGCGAGCGCCTGGCCGCCCTCCTCGATGCCGCCGTGATCACCTGCGCGGCCCGCCCTTATCCGGTCGAAATCCGCCACGCGGCACGCGATCTCGCAAGCCCGCGCGATTTGCCGGACGCGATGGCCCACGCGATCCGCGCCGCGCTGAGCGAGAACCCGCCCGGCGACATCCTCGCCTTCCTTCCCGGCATGGCGGAAATCCGCCGGGTGATGGCGCGGCTCGCCGATGATCCGGCGCAGGTCTTCGCACTCCACGGCGATCTCTCGCCCGCGGAGCAGGATCGCGCCCTGAGCCCGGCCGAAAAGCCATCCCTCGGGCGGCGCGTCGTGCTGGCGAGCGCGATCGCCGAAACCTCGCTCACCGTGCCCGGGGTGCGGGTGGTCATCGATGGTGGATTTCGCCGGCTGCCGGAACTCGATCCGGGGTGCGGGCTTTCCCGGCTCGCGACGCGGCGGATCAGCCGCGCGAGTGCGACCCAGCGCGCCGGACGCGCCGGGCGTGAGGGACCGGGGCAAGCGATCCGGCTGTGGACGGCAGCGCTGGAGCGCGGCATGGCGCCCTTCGATGTCCCGGAAATCCTCCGCGCCGACCTCTCTGCGCTCGCGCTCGCCTGTGCTGCCTGGGGGACGGCGCCGGAGGCGCTGACCTTCCCCGATCCACCCCCCGCCGGCGCGTTGGCCGCGGGGACGGCGCTGTTGCGCGATCTCGGCGCGCTCGATGAGAAAAACCACCTCACCCCGGCCGGGCGGCGGATGGCCGCACTCGGCGCCGAACCCCGGCTCGCGGCGATGATGCTGGCGGCGGAAAACGACGACGAAAAAGCGCTGGCGGCCGATCTCGCAGCCTTGCTCGAAGAGCGTGATCCGCTCGGCAACGCCGATGCGCCGTCCGATATCGGCCTCCGCCTCGGGCTTTTGGCGCAAGGCAGGGGCGATTCCGGCGGCATGATCGGGCGCATCCGCGAGGCCGCGCGACACTATCGCCGCCGTCTCGGCCTGTCGCCGGCAAAGAGGCAAAGCGAGACCGCGGATGCAACGGCGCCCGGACGCCTTCTCGCCGCGGCTTTTCCCGATCGCATCGCCCGGCGTCGCGACGAGGCGGGGAGTTTTCGCCTCTCGGGCGGCGGCGGCGCGCGGCTTCCGCCGGGCGACAGCCTCGCCCGCGCGCCGCTTCTGGTCGCCGCCCGCCTGGAGGCGAAGGGAGCCACACGAATCCGCCTCGCCGCCGCCCTCGATCCGGCGCAACTCCCTCCTTCCCTTGCCGCGCGGGTGAGCGAAACCATCGAGACCAGCCTCGACCCCGCGACCGGCGAGGTCTTCGCCCGCCGGCGTCGGCGCCTTGGCGCGCTGATCCTCGAAGACCGCACCCTGCCCGCGCCAGCGGAGGCGCGCGCGGCCGGGCTTGGCACCTGGCTCAGCGCCGATCCGACGCGGCTCCCCTGGCGCGAAAAATCGCGCCAGACGCAGGCACGCATAGGCTGGCTCGCGCGCCTTACCCCGGACGCGGCATGGCCGGAGATCAGCGATACCGCCATCGCCCGGCATCTGGCCGAGGCGATCGCCGAGGGCCGCGTGCCCTTGGCGCGCGTCGCCGATCTCGCCGCTTTCGATCTCGCGGCGTTCATTCTCGCGATGCTCGATGGCGCGAAGCGGGCCGAACTCGCCCGTGAATTGCCGGAAAGCCTCGATCTCCCCGGCGGCCGGGTGCCGATCGATTACACCGGGGAGACGCCGCTCGCCGCGGCGCGGGCGCAGATTTTCTATGGCGTCAAAGAAACCCCGCGCCTTGCCGGCGGGCGCGTCCCGCTCCGCATCGCGCTGCTCTCGCCGGCAGGGCGGCCGGTTGCCATCACCGGCGACCTCGCCGGATTCTGGCGCCTTGGCTGGGCCGAGGTGCGTCGCGACATGCGCGGGCGCTATCCGCGCCATCGATGGCCGGAAAACCCCGCCGATGCCGCGGCAATCCTGTGACTTAACCGGCGGTTATTATGATATTCGAGCCTTGTCGCGGCTAGGGCGCGATGCCATTTCGGGGACGCGGCGACATGCGTGGAGAAACGGTATGCCTGGGCATCTGATGAGATTTGGCGGGCTGGGCAGGTTTGCCCGCATGTCTCTCATCTTTTTTCTTCTCGCCGCCGCACCGGCGTGCGCCGATGACGGGCCGCCTTCATTCGCGCCCCTCGTCCACAAGGTTCTGCCCGGCGTCGTCAGCATCGCCGTCACCGAGCCGGTCAACACCAAGGACGCGCTCGATGCGCTGCCGCCGGCGCTGCGCGGCACGCCCTTCGAGAAACAATTTCGCGAACAGCTTCGCCGCCGCCCGGAAAAGGCGACCGATGCCGGCGCCGGCTTCATCATCGATGGGAGTGGCGTCATCGTCACCAATAATCACGTCGTTGGGCTCGCGAGCGATATCGAGATCGTGCTCGCTGACGGCACCAGCCTGCCCGCGCACGTCATCGGCGCCGACGAACTCACTGATATTGCGGTTCTCAAGGTGGCCCCAAGGCGCACGCTGCCAACCGTCGCCTGGGGCAGTTCACGCAATGTCGAGGTCGGGGACTGGGTGCTCGCCGCCGGCAACCCGTTCGGCCTCGCCAATTCGATCACCGCCGGCATCGTCTCGGCCCGCGGGCGCGATATCGAGACCGGCCCCTTCGACGATTTCCTGCAGATCGACGCGCCGGTCAATCCCGGCAATTCCGGCGGCCCCATCTTCAACATGAAGGGCGAAGTGGTTGGCATCAATACCGCGATCGTCTCCCCCTCGGGCGGATCGGTCGGCATCGCTTTCGCGATCCCGAGCGACGAGGCGCGGGAGATCGTCGCCGCCCTCCTCGCTCATGGCCATATCGATCGCGGCTGGCTCGGTGTCGCCCTCGAAGATCTGCCCGATAACGGCAATGATCCCGGCGTCGCCGTGGCGCAGGTGGTGCGTGAGGGGCCGGCGGCGCAATCCGGGGTGCGCGACGGAGATATCATCCTTTCGGTCAATGGCCAGCCGGTTTACAATACCCAAGGGCTGATCCGCGCCGTCGCCGCGATCCCGCCGGGACGGAATGCGCGGATCGTCCTGTTCCGGGGCGGCAAAGCGGTTCAGATCAGCGTGACCATCGGCCACCGCCCGCCGATGCGCGCCGAGTAGCCGGCGGCGAGAGATACGGGAAAAGAACGACCATAGAGGACAAAAGGCGACCGCCCATGCCACGAAACCATGCCCGCCATCGGCCATTCCTCGCCCTCGCGAGCGCTGTCGCCCTCGCGCTCGCCCTCGGCGGCCGGGCCCGGGCGGACGGCATGCCGGCGAGCTTTGCCGATATCGTCGAAAAAATCTGCCCCTCGGTGGTCAATATCTCCATCACCGCGCTGATCGACGATCCGGTGACCGAGGAAGCCGCCAACGATACCGATGACAGGGCGCCCGCCGCCATGGCGCCACCGCAAGCGGCGACCCCCAAGACCGCCGATGCCGTGCCGTCAAAAACGGGCGGCGACGGCGCCCAGAATCCGCCATCGCCGCAAAAGAAGGCGAGCGGGACGCCGGATGCGCCGACCGGAATGCCGGCGATGCCGAACAGCATGAACGGCACGCCGATGGAGAAACTGTTCCGCGAACATATGCGCGCGCGGCACGTGAAGCTGGTCGGCTCCGGCTTCATCATCGACCGCTCCGGCCTGATCGTGACCAATAATCACGTCATCTCGCGTGCCGCCGCCCTCGATGTCACGCTCTCCGATGGCACCACCCTTGCCGCGCGCGTCGTCGGCGCCGATGAATTCACCGATATCGCGATCCTCCGCGTCGATCCGCCGCATCCGCTGCCCATCGTCACCTGGGCGCCATCGGCCGGCATGCGGCCGGGCGATTGGGTGATCGCGATCGGCAACCCGTTCGGCCTCGGGACATCCATCTCGGCGGGCGTGTTTTCCTCACGCGGCCGCGATATCGGCGCCGACCCCTATGATGATTTTCTCCAGATCAATGTTGCCATCAACCCGGGCAATTCTGGCGGCCCGCTCTTCGACATCAAGGGAAGGGTGGTCGGCATCAATACCGCGACCGAGGCGCCAGGGGGTGGCTCGGCGGGCATCGGCTTTGCCATTCCGAGCGAATTCGCCCTCTCGGTGATCAACACTCTGCGCGCCGAACACCATATCGAGCGCGGCTGGCTCGGCGCGCGCTTTACCGGCAACCCGCTGGCGATACAGGATAATGGGGTGGAAATCGATGCCTTGCAGCCGGGCGGGCCCGGCTCGATGGCCGGCTTGCGCGTGCATGACCGCATCCTTGCGGTCAACGGCACCATCACCGATACCCCGCGTGACGTGGTGCGGGCGATCGCCGCTCTGTCGCCCGGAAGTGCCGCCTCATTGGTGATACGGCGTAAAGGTGATGAGATCGAATTGCCGGTGACCGTCGGGCGGCGGCCCGAACTCGGAGGGGGGTAGAGGTATGCGCATTCTGCTGGTCGAGGACGATAAGGATGTCAGCGGCTTCGTCGCCAAGGGGCTGCGTGAGGCGGGGCATGTCGTCGAGCACGCCGATAACGGCCGCGACGGCCTGTTTCTCGCCGCGAGCGAAAATTTCGACGCGATCATCCTCGATCGCATGCTGCCGGGCGGCATCGACGGGTTGCGCCTGCTGGAAACCCTCCGCGCGCAGAACGACCATACCCCGGTCCTGTTCCTCTCCGCCCTCGCCCAGGTCGATGACCGGATTCGCGGCCTCAAGGCGGGGGGCGACGATTATCTCACCAAGCCGTTCGTGTTCGCCGAACTCCTCGCCCGCGTCGAAGCGCTGACCCGGCGCAGCAAGAATGAAGGGCCGCAGACCAGGCTTGCGGTCGGCGGGTTGGAGATGGATCTGCTTGCCCGCAGCGTGCGGCGCGACGGGCAGAAGATCGATCTCCAGCCGCGCGAATTCCGCCTTCTCGAATTTCTCATGCGCCATGCCGGCCAGGTCGTAACGCGCACCATGCTGCTCGAAGGCGTGTGGGATTATCATTTCGACCCACAGACCAATGTGATCGACGTGCATGTCTCGCGCCTCCGCCAGAAAGTCGACAAGCCCTTCGCGACCCCGCTGATCCACACCGTCCGCAACGCCGGCTATATGCTGCAGGCGGATACGGAATAGGGCGGGCGATGCGAGAAGCCGGCCCGGCTGCAACCCTCTCCCCCGCGCGGCCGGCGCGATTTTGGCCTCTCTCGCGCCTTTTCCGCAGCTTCTGGCTGCCGGGACACTGGCTGCCGGGGCGCTGGAAGCGGCCGGCCCTCCTGCGCTCGGCGGGGCTCCGTTTCGCCGGGCTCTATGCGGCACTCTTCGGGCTGAGCGCGCTCGCCCTCGCTTTCTTCCTCTGGTGGGACACCGCGGCCCTTCTCGACCGCCAGGTGGACACCGCGATCCGCGCCGACGCCGAAGGGTTGAACGAGCGCTGGGAGGCGGGGGGCCTCCCGGCACTCATCGTCACCATTCGCGACCGTCTCGTCGAGAACGTCGATGACGACGCCATCTATCTCCTGGTCGATACCGGCGGGCATCGGCTCGCCGGCAATCTCGATCGCTGGCCAGCGGGCGTCGCCGCCGACGACGATTGGTATGAACTGCCGATCGTGCGCGACAATATCCGCTCGCTGGCGCGGGTGCATAGTTTCGATCTGCCGGGCGGATTCCATCTCCTGGTCGGGCGCGATGTCGAGGCGCGGGTGCGGCTCCGCCATGTGCTGACCGATGCCCTGCTCTGGGCGCTGCTCGTCGTCGCCGGGCTCGGCGGCGCCGGCGCACTCCTGGTCAGAAGCGTCTTGCAAAACACGCTCGCCGATATCTCGCGCACCACGGCGGCGATCGGCGCCGGCGATCTTTCGCGCCGCGTGCGGCTTTCCGGCCGCGGTGACGAGTTCGACCACCTCGCCGAGACGATCAATGACATGCTGGACCGCATCGGCCGGCTGATGGATGGCGTGCGCCAGGTATCCAACGCCATCGCCCATGACCTCCGCACCCCGATCACCCGTGCCCGCGCGCGGCTCGAGGATGCGCTCGCGCATGCCGAGAGCACGGCCGATCTCCGTGCCGCGATCGAACGCGCGGAGGCCGATCTCGACGGGATCGTCGCCGTCTTCCAGGCGATCCTGCGCATCGCCGAGATC
>JAKAQU010000161.1 GCA_021819535.1 Pseudomonadota bacterium
AAGCTCAGCCAGACGCTCGTCAACATCGAAAAATCCCGGAATGCCCGTCGCCATCACCACCCCCGCGAAGCATGACCCACAGAATCACATCCACCCCAAAAACACGAGAGTTTTTGGAGGTGTCCAATTGGGATGGATATGCCGCGGCGCGCGCTCGCGCCCCGGCACGCTGATCTGCCCGAGATGCACGCCATAGGCCTTGGCACCTTGCAACAGCGTGATGTGGCGAAGCCCCGGGTTGTTGGGCTCGATCGCGTCGATCAGATGGGTGAGCATGGCGAGATTGATCGCGATCTGATCTTCTTCGAGCCAGCCTTGCGTGAGATCGGGTTTTTCGAACAGCGCCGCATAGACGATATGGGTGACATTGCCGAGAACGCCGAGCCGCGCCGCGCACGAAGCCGGGTCGGCGAGATCGACGGCGATGTGCGTGGCCCCGGTTTCCGGCGCCGGCGCCCTCCGCGACAGCGCGAGCACCTCCCACCCGCCTTGCGCGAGATAATGCGCGATCACCGCGCGCCCGACCAGCCCGCCGGCGCCCGCAACGAGGACGCATCCTTTCGCCGCCATGGACATCTCCCGCACTCCCGGTAAATTTCCTGGAATACTAACCGGGCATCACCGCCGGGCAAGCAACAAGGGGGGATCGCATGTTCACCAGACGACAACTCATGGCCGGTGTCGCGCTTTCGGCGGCGGTGCCGATGCGCGCGCGGGCGGCGGCACCGATCAAGGTCGGCCTCATCGTGCCCCTCAGCGGCGGCGCCGGGCGGCAGGGGCAGGATGTCGCCAACGCCGTGCAAAGCATGGCAACCCTCATCAACGACGCCGGCGGCGTTCTCGGCCGTCCGCTCGAATTGCTGGTGCGCGATGACGAGAGCACGCCCGCGATCGGCGTCGCCAAAGCGAACGAGCTTGCCTCGGCCGGCGTCGCCGTCGTGCTGGAGGGCTGGAACAGCCCGGTGACGCTCGCGATGCAGCCGATCCTCGCACGCGCCGATGTTCTCGACATCACCATGATCTCCAAGGCCGATCCTATTCTCGCGAGTGCAGCGAACCCGCTCGCCATCCGCCTCAACAGCGCCAACGCCGAGGACGCGACGGTCATCGCGAGCTATCTGAAATCCCGGATGGCGTCGGGCCGCCTCGTCTTCGTCACCGAAAACGATGCCTATGGCAACGGCGCGCAGCACGGCATCGAGGAGGAAATCAAACGCGCGGGGCTTTCCTACGACATCGCCAAGACCCTGAAATTTCCATTTCCGCAAACCGATTTCCGGGTCGAGGTGACGACGATACATGATGCCAAACCCGATGCCGTGATCGCGATAGACGCCAACGAGGGCGCCGGGCTTCCGGCCTTTCTGCAGCAATATGCGCAAGCGAAGGTGGGTGCGCCGCTGATTTGCACGGTCGGCACGGTGAGCCCGAGCGTGATCGAAACCGCGGGCGCGGCGGCAAACGGCCTCATCAGCGCCGATATCTATTTCCCCGCGGCCGAACCCTTCGCGAGTAACAGCGAGAATAAGCGGTTCATCGCGGAGATGCAGAAGCAATTCAAAACCACGCCGGACAAATACATGGCCCTCGGCGCGGCCTCGCTCGAGGTCTGGGCAAAGGCCGTGGCCAAGGTCGGCAGCCTCGACCGCAAAGCGGTCGCGGGGGCGATCCGCGGCCATGAGATTCCGGGCACGATTTTCGGCGACGTGCGCTTCAGCGCCAACGGCCAGATGGCGCATCACTACGCGATCTTCACCGTCCAGGACGAGAAAATTGTCGTCCAGAACTGAGCCGCCGGCGTTTGCCGCCGAACGGCTCTCGGTTCGCTTCGGCGGGTTTCAGGCCCTCCGCGAGGTTTCCTGGTCGGTCGAGGCCGGCCGGATCCTCGGCATCATCGGCCCGAACGGTGCCGGCAAGAGCACCTGTTTTCTCGCCGCGACCAACATGGTCACGCATACCGGCCGGCTGATGCTGGCGGGCCGCGATGTCACCGCGACACCGCCGCATCTTCTGCCGCGCCTCGGTCTTCGCCGCACATTTCAACAGAACGCGTTCTTCGGCGGCATGAGTGTTTTGCAAAACATGGCCGCGGCGCTCGTCGAGCATCGGCCGATTTCGCTCGCAGGCGCGGTGTTCCTGCCCGGGCGCGAGTGGCGGCGAAGGCGCGCGATCGAAGCGGAGGCGGGTGCGCATCTTGAGCGCTATCACGTGCCGCGCGACTGGCATCACCATCTTCCCGGCGAGCTTTCGTACGGCACGCAGCGCATGCTCTCGATCGCGCTCGCCGCCGCGCCCGGCGCGCGGGTCGTGCTGCTCGACGAGCCGGCGGCGGGGCTCGGCGGGCCGGACATGCTCGCACTCCGCGATCTTCTGATGCGTATGCGCGATGAGGGCCTCGCCATCGTCCTTATCGAGCATCACATGGATCTCGTCATGAGCCTCGCCGACGAGGTCGTCGTCATCGATCTCGGGCAGGTGATCGCGCGCGGCACGCCGGGCGAAGTCCAGGCCGACGGACGGGTGCTCGAAGCCTATCTCGGGAAAGCGGCATGAGCGCGCGGTTGCAACTGCGCGATCTCCGCGTCGCTTATGATCGCAACCTCGCTGTCACGATCGATCATCTCGCGGTCGAGCCGGGCACACTCGCAGCCGTGATTGGCGCCAACGGCGCGGGTAAATCGACGCTGATCAACGCCATCGCCAACTGGTCGCGTGCCGCACCTCGTCTCAGCGGCGAGATCCTGATCGACGGCGAAGCGGTTGGCGGCAAATCCGCCGATCATCTTGCGCGGCGCGGCGTGGTTCTGGTGCCCGAAGGGCGCGGCGTGTTCATGGGGCTCACGGTCGAGGAGAATCTGCGGGCCGGGCTCTTCGCCGCGCGGGCCGGCGGCCGTGCCTATTCCCTGGCCGATATTTATACGCTCTTTCCTCGGCTTCGTGAGCGCAGAAGCAATCTCGGGGGTTCCCTGAGCGGTGGTGAGCGCCAGATGCTGGCGATCGGTCGCGCGCTCAGGATGGCGCCGCGGCTGCTCCTGCTCGACGAGCCTTCGATCGGGCTTGCGCCGCGCCTGGTATCGCTGCTTCTGGAGACCATCCGCGCGCTCGCCGATGGCGGGCTCACGGTATTTCTCGTCGAGCAGAATGTGCGCGCGGCAATCGCGGTCGCCGACAGCCTCTATCTCCTCGAACGCGGACGTGTCGTCGCGAGCGGCGATGTTGCCGCGATGAAGGACGATCCGCGCATCATCGAAGCCTATCTCGGAGCCAGAAACTGATGAACATCGCGCAGCAACTGGTGAACGGGATCATCATCGGCCATGCCTACGCGCTCGTCGCAATCGGCTGGACCCTGCTTTTGGGCGCGGCACGGCTGGTGAATTTCGGCCACGGTCAGATCTACATGGTGAGCGCCTTCGTCGCCTGGTGGATCATGAGCATGACCGGCGCACCCTATGTGCTCGCCGTCGTCGTTGCGATCGCGGCGGGCGCGGTGATCGGGGCGATCATGCAGCGCCTGTTCCTGCGCCTCACGCTATCGCAGGATCTCGTCAATCTGATGATCGCAACACTCGGTTTCGGACAGATCCTCGAGGGCGCGGCCGGGCTCACCTTCGGGCCGAAGCCAGAGACCCTGACGAGCCCCTTGCAGGCGGTTACTTTCGATTTCGGCCCGGTCTGGTTCACGGCGCAGGATGCGCTCGCGGTGGGTGCGACCATTCTGGTGTTTCTCGGCCTGCATGTGGTTCTCAACCGAACCCGCTTCGGTGCCGCGGTGCGCATGGTGGCCGAGGATCCGCCGCTTGTCGCGCTCTATGGAATTCCGATCTCGCGCGTTTATATCAGCATTTTCGCATTCGAGGGTGCCGCCGTCGCCCTCGCCGCGACCCTGATTGCGCCGCGCACGCCGATCCTGACCTCGATGGGCTTCGAGCAGGTGGTGATGACCTTCGTCGTCGTCGTGCTCGGCGGGATAGGCAGTGTCGGCGGAAGCTATGTCGCGGGATTGCTGCTCGGCCTGTTCACCGCGATCTTCAGCGCCCTGATCTCGCCGGCCTATACCACGGCTGCGGTGTTCGCGCTCTTGATCGCGTTCATGGTGCTGCGGCCGGGCAAGCTTGCGGCCGGTGGAAATTTCGCCCGATGAACGCGCATCCCACCTATTTTCGAATTCTCGGCACGGTTGCGCTCGCGCTGCTCGGTTTTTTTCTGCCACGTTTTCTCGGCGGCTCGTCCCATGTCTATGATACGCTTGGCACGATCGCGAGTTTCAGCGCGATGTCCTATGGGCTCGACATCATTCTGTCCGATCTCGGCGAAATCAGCCTCGCGCACACTGCTTTTTTTGCAACCGGCGCCTATGCGTCCGCGATCCTTTCGGTCGATTACGGCCAAGGCGCCTGGGTTGCGATGGCGGGCGCGGTTCTGGCCGCACTCGCGCTCGCGCTGGTGCTCGGGCTGATCACGCTCCGCACCCGCGAATTCGCGTTCTCGCTGGTGACCTATGCCGCCGCCGTGGTTTGCATGAATATCGCCGCCAACTGGGATTTTCTCGGCGGCTCGGACGGGATCGTCGGCATTCCGCCGCTCGCACTCACGATCGGGCCGCTCTCTTTCGCCGCGAGCCAGCCGCCGCAATTCTGGCCCTTCGCCTATGGGCTGCTGCTGCTCACGCTCTATGTCGTGCATCGCTTTCGCCGCTCGCGTCTCGGGCAGGCGGCGTTGATGGTGCATATGAATCCGCGGCTGGCCTCTATGTGCGGGGTGGATGGCAACCGGGTCCGGCTTCTGGTCTTTCTGGTCTCGGCACCGATCAGTGCGCTCGCCGGATGGCTTTATGCGTTCCAACGCGCCTATGTCGGCACCGATCTCTTCGACACCTATTTTCTGGTTCTGATGCTGACCGGCGTGATCCTCGCCGGGCGGCGGCTTCTGCTCGGGCCGTTGCTCGGCACCGCGTTGCTGGTGGGGCAGAAGAGCTTCTTTTCGCTCGGCGCCTATGGCGACAAATTGGTGCTGGGCGCCGTCTTGGTCGGCGTGCTCTGTTTCTGCCCCAAGGGCCTCGCCAGCCTCTGGCCCAGGGCGCCCGGCCGGGCTCTCAGGCAAATGTGAGATCGGGCGGCAGGTTCAGAAGATGGCGGCCGACGGCCTCGAAATGGTTGCTGCGCGCCTGCACCTGCTGCGAGACGGCGAAACTGTCGCGAAAGCGCCGCTCGAAGGGTGAGCCGTTGAAAATCGCGTTCACCCCGGCGCCGTGATAAAGTGCCGCCACCACATCGCGCGCTTCCGCGAGCGCGTGCGAGGCGGCGGCGCGGATCGTCATGCGGCTATCGAGGCCGAGTTCGCCGGTCGCGAGAATTTCACCCATCCCATCGGCGAGGCTGCTCCTGATGAAGCTCCGCGCCGCCGCGAGCCGGGCGTAAAGCCGCCCGGTCTCGGCCTGGACGCTGGCGCTCTCGGCAAGCCGCGCCTGCCCCTCGCGCGGGGTTTTCTTCGCGGCGAGCGCAATGAAATCGGCCATCATCGCCTGTGCAAGGCCGAGCGCGACGGAGGCGAAGCCGCAGGCATAGATGTGGTTGGTGTTGAAGCGATAGAGCGGCGCCGGGTGGCAAATCTCGGCATTCACGTCGCGCGAGAGGGTGAGATGGTCGGGGACGAAGAGATCCGCGACCTCGTAGCTGTCGCTGCCGGTGCCGCGGAGACCGATGACCTGCCAATTATCCTCGATCCGGGCGCGATCGCGCGGGAACAGCATGGTGCGTTCGACGAGGGCGCCCGCCGCGTCGCGGGCGAGGCTGCCATCGGCGAGGACGACGCGGCAATGCCCGCCGAGCCAGTTGGCGTGCCGGCTGCCGCTCGCGAAGCCCCATTTGCCGAAGACGCGATAGCCGCCCGGGATTTTCTCCGCCTTTCCCGCTGCCCCCGCGCCCCAGGCGAGCACGGCGCGCGGGCTGCCGAACACTTCGCGCGCCGCATCAGGCGCGAGATAGCCGGCCGAAAGCGAGCAGCCGGCGGTCTGACAGACGCACCAGGCGGTCGCGGCATCGGCGCCCGCGAGGGTTTCGATGACACGCACGAAGTCTGCCGGCGCGAGTTCGGCGCCGGCGAGGCTTTTCGGCAGGAGGAGGCGAAACAGCCCCGCTTCATGCAGCGCCGCGACGAGATCGGCGGGTAATTCCCGCATCTCCTCGATTCGCGCCGAGGCCACCGCGATCTCGGGCACGAGCCGCCGCGCCGCTGCCAGTTCCGGTATTTCGTTCATCCATCTCCTCCCTTTTCCTCATGCTGGCAGAGGTCTGGGGGCATGGGCAAGACCGGCCCATCCGGATTTTGCCGGAGAATGCGATGCAGGGGCTTCGCACTGGCCGAGGCTGGGCATCCCAATAATCCACACAAGAACGTGAATGCGAGCTGGCACTTGCCAGAAAATCAAATTCTTAAAAATATCTTGCCGTGCCGTCCTACCGCCAGATAGATTAGCGTGCAGAAAATTTTTTTGTGGGAGGGCAAAATGCGTGTCGTGAGCAAGAGTCTTTTCTTTGCCGCGTTCGCGATGCTGGCGCCGGCCGTGGCGCAGGCCGGGCTGGTGGTGGACCAGAACTATGATCCGAGCTTCAATGCCGAGGATGGATTTGCGAGCAGCCCGACTAGGGCCTGTACCCATTGCCATGACCACGAGGTGTCTGATTCAAGGTTCCCAGGAGGGCCTGGATCATGGCGGCGTTGTTTTGGCTGAACGAGGTGCAATGGGCAGCGATCGAGCCGTTGCTGCC
>JAKAQU010000162.1 GCA_021819535.1 Pseudomonadota bacterium
GTCTACAAGGTGCTCCAGGAGATCCCCGGAGATCAGGTGTTTCGCCCCCTCTCGGAAAGCGAGTGCCCTCTGGTCAAGCGCGAGTAGCCGCGGGCATGGATATCATTGCATTGCCCGACCTCGGCCGGCCATGCTATCTGTTGCGGCCAAGAAACGCCGGCAAGCTGAAAAAACCGCTGAGCGGGAGGGAAAAAATGTCCACACATCACGCCATTGATGCCGTTTTGAAATCCGCCACCGAGCGTCGCGATGTGCCTGGGGTGGTGGCGATGGTCGCCGATGACCGGGGGGTTATCTATCAGGGCGCGTTCGGCAAGCGCGATCTCGGCGCGGACGCCGCCATGACCATGGACACCGTGTTCTGGATCGCCTCGATGACCAAGGCCGTGGTGTCGGCCGCCGCCATGCAGATGGTGGAGCAGGGGAAGGTCGGGATCGATCAGGATCTCGGCGCCATTCTCCCCGCGCTTGCCGACCGCCCTGTGATCGAGGGCTGGGATGCCGAAGGCAAGCCGCGTTTGCGTCCAGCACGCGGGCCGATCACGCTTCGCCATCTCCTCACCCACACCGCCGGGTTCAGCTATGAGATGTGGAACGCGGATATCGGCCGCTATCAGGCGCATGCCGGTCTGCCGGGGATTACTTCTTGCGAAAACAAGGCGCTGGAGACGCCGCTGATTGCCGATCCGGGCACGCGCTGGGAATACGGCATCAATATCGATTTCGCCGGCAAGCTCGTGGAAAAGCTTTCCGGCCAGCGGCTTGACGCCTATCTGCAAGACCATATCTTCGCTCCGCTCGGCATGAGCGAAACCGGGTTCAAAATCCGCGACGATCAGCGCCCGCGCCTTGCCCGCATGCATGCGCGTCTCCCCGATGGCGTGCTCGCGCCGATCGATTTCGAAATCCCCCAGGATCCCGAATTCCACATGGGCGGCGGCGGCCTTTATTCGACGGCCGGCGATTATCTCACTTTCTGCCGCATGATCCTCGGCGACGGCAGCCTCGGCGGCAAGCAGGTGCTGAAACCCGAAAGTGTCGCCGCGATGCGCGAGAACCAGATGGGTGATCTCGTGGTAACGCGGCTGGTGACGGTGGCGGAGGCCGCCTCCAACGATGCCGAATTTTTCCCCGGCATGGTGAAGAAATGGAGTTTTGGCTTCATGCTCAACACCGAGGCGGTGCCTGCCCGCCGGGCGGCCAACAGCCTCACCTGGGCCGGTCTCGGCAACACCTATTTCTGGATCGACCCCACGAGCCGGGTCTGCGGCGTCATCCTCACCCAAATCCTCCCCTTCGCCGACGCCAAGGTGCTGGCACTTTATGATGCGTTCGAGGAGGCGGTTTACGCCGCGCGCGGCGGCGAAAGGCGCGTCGCGTAAAAATCCTCCCTGGTTGGGCTGTGCCGCAGGCACGGCCTTTCTGGCGAAGCTGTTGCCAAGCGAGGCCGGATCGGGCAGAAAATACTCACTCATAACCATTTCGCGAGGGTTCGAGCGAAACGGTCATGGGTCAAAAAACCTTGGCCAACAGCCAATTCCGGGAGGGGTCAGACATGAACAGCCGCATCGGGGCTCAATCCGCGCCATCAGACGCAAATCGCCTCGCGCCACCACCGCTTCGCCGGCGGGTTTTGCTCGGCGCCGCCGGGGCCCTCGCCCTCGTCTCGCGCCGGGCGATGGCGCAAGCCGGCAAGAGCCTCAAAATCGGCTTCATCAGCCCGCGTTCCGGCGCCCTCGCGAGTTTCGGCGAGACCGATGGCTATGTGCTCGATCTCGCGCGGAAAGCCCTCGTCAAGGGGCTTGCGGTCGGCGGGCAGACCTATGCCGTCGAAATCATCGACCGCGATACCCAATCCGATCCCGCGCGCGCCGGGCAGCTCGCACGCAGCCTGATCAACGATACCGGCATCGACATGATGCTCACCACCTCGACGCCGGAGGTGGTCAACCCGGTCTCGGATGCGTGCGAGGCGGCCGGCATGCCTTGTCTCGCCACCGTCATGCCCTGGGAAGCCTGGTATTTCGGCCGCGGCGCCAAGCCCGGCCAGCCCTCGCCGTTCCGCTGGACCTATCTCTTCTCCTTCGGCGTCGATGAGTTCGCCGAGTGCTATATTTCGCAATGGAACAGCGGCGTTCAGACCAATAAAAAAGTCGGCGTGCTCTATCCGAACGATGCCGACGGCAACGCGATCCGCGCCCATCTCGCGCCCAAGCTCGCCAAGGCGGGCTTCACCATCGTCGATCCCGGCCCCTACGAGGACGGCACCACCGATTATTCCGCCCAGATCGCGGTCTTCAAGAAAAACCGCTGCGAAATCTTCAACACTTTCCCGATCCCGCCCGATTTCGCGACCTTCTGGCGCCAGGCCGCGCAGCAGGGCTACACGCGCATGGTGAAAATCGCCCAGACGGCGAAAACCGGCCTCTTCCCCTCCTCGATGGAGGCGCTCGGAACACTCGGCTACAACATCTCCAGCGCCGCTTACTGGCATCGCGACTTTCCCTATGCCTCGCCACTCACCGGGGTCAGCGGCATGGGGCTCGCCGAGGGCTATGAGCAGGCGAGCGGCAAGCAATGGACGCAGCAGCTCGGCGCCTCGATGTCACTCCTCGATGCCGGTTTCGCAGCCCTTGCCGCCAGCAGCGATCCGAAGGACAAAAAATCCGTCGCCGCCGCCCTGAGCCGGCTGAAGACCAAAACCATGGTCGGCGAGGTCGATTTCACCCGCGGCCCAGTGCCGAACGTGTTCGCGACCCCGATCATCGGCACGCAATGGGTGAAGGCCAAGCCCGGGAGCCGCTTCAAGCTCGATTACGTCGTCACCGAAAACGCGACCGATCATAACGTGCCGGTGCATGCGAAACTGATTCCCTATTCCTGAGCCAGGTGATGGCGCGCGCGGAGAGCGTTCTCAGGGCCGATGGTCTGGAAAAACGTTTCGGGGCGCTCGTGGTGCTCGATGCGGTCGATTTCACGGTCGGGTGTCGCGAGGCGGTCGGCATCGTCGGGCCCAACGGCGCCGGCAAAACGACACTCCTCAACGTGCTTTCGGGCCGCAATACCCCGGAGCGCGGGCAGATATTGTTCGCGGGCGAGGATGTGACGGGGCTCGATGTCGCGGCGCGATGCAGGCTGGGCATCGCCCGCTCGCATCAGATCCCGCGCCCCTTCGGCGGCATGACGGTGTTCGAGAATCTGCTGGTCGCGGCCGAGGCCGGGGCAGGCCTCCGCGGGCCTGCGGCGACGAGGCGGGCGCTTGAGACCCTAGCACTCTGCGGCATGCTCCCGCGCGCCAATCGCCGCGCCGAGACCTTGGGTCTGCTCGATCGCAAGCGCCTCGAACTCGCACGCGCGCTCGCGACCGAGCCAGTCCTGCTGCTGCTCGATGAAATCGGCGCCGGCCTCACCGATGCCGAGGCACAAATTCTGGTCGAGATCATCGCAGCCATCCGCGCCCAGGGCATCGCCATCGTCTGGATCGAGCATATCGTCCATGTGCTGGTCAAAGTGGTGGGGCGGCTCGTGTGCATGGATGCCGGGCGGGTGATCGCCGATGGCGCGCCGGACGCCGTGCTGCGCGATGCCGCGGTGATCGACGCTTATCTCGGCCAGGCCGCCCATGCCGCTTCTCACGGTTGAGAATCTGACCGCGACGCACGGGCTTCTGCACGCCGTGCGCGGGGTCGATCTCGCGCTCGCCGAGGGCGAGACGCTCGCCCTGGTCGGCGCCAATGGCGCGGGCAAGACCACGCTCTTGCGCACCATCGCCGGGGCGCATCGCGCGGCTTTGGGGCGCATCCGCTTCGATGGCGCCGATATCACGCTTCTGCCCGCGCATCGCCGCGTCCCGCTCGGCATCGCGCTCGTCCCGGAGGGAAGGCGGCTTTTCGCCGGCATGACGGTTGCCGAGAATCTGCTGGTCGCCGAGGGGCGTGGCCGGGCCGGGAGATGGACGATGGCAACCGTGCTCGATGCCTTCCCCCAGCTTCGCCCGAAGCTCAAATCCCGCGCCGGCGATCTTTCCGGCGGCCAGCAGCAGGCAGCCGCCATCGCCCGCGCGCTGATGAGCAATCCGCGTCTCTTGCTGCTCGACGAGGTATCGCTCGGCCTCTCGCCCGCCGCCGTCGAGCAGCTCTATGTCTCGCTCGCCGCGCTTCCCGCCGGCGGGACGACGATCGTCCTGGTCGAGCAGGATCTCGGCCGTGCGCTCGGTGTTGCCGATCGCGTCGTCTGTCTTCTGGAAGGACGGATCACCTATGAGGGGCGCGCGCGCGAGACCACGCGCGCGCGGGTGCTGGAAGCCTATTTCGGCGTCTCGTCCGCCTTGGGCGCGGGGGCGGATCGGTGATGATCTTTCTCAACCAGTGTCTCCAGGGCATTTTTCTCGGCGCCTATTACGCGCTGATCGCGTGCTCGCTCTCGTTCCTGTTCGGCGTCATGCGGATCATCAATCTCGCCCATGGCAGCCTCGCGGTCCTGGCGGCGTTTCTGCTGTTCGTGCTCGCCGATCGCTACGGGCTTTCGCCCTGGCTCGGCCTCGTCCTCGTCATCCCGGTGATGGCGGCGCTCGGCTTCCTGTTGCAGATCCTGGTGCTGGAGCGGAGCCTCAAGGGCGGGCTTCTGGTGCCGCTCCTCAGCACGTTCGGCCTCGCGATCGTCATCGACAATCTCTTGTTCCAGGGCTTCGGCGCCGATACCCGCTCGCTCGCCCCCTATATCGGCGATCTCTCCTTTGCGAGCTGGTCGCTGAGCGACGATATCACCGTCGGCCAGCTCGACGTGATCATCCTCGCCGCCGCCGTCGCCCTGCTCGGCGGGTTGCAGCTTTTTCTCGCCCGGACCCGGCTCGGGCGCACCATCCGCGCCACCGCCGAGGCGCCCGAGATCGTCGGCCTGATCGGCATCGATGCCCGCGCGGTCTATGCGCTCTCGACCGCGCTCGCCATGGCGCTGGCGACCGTTGCCGGGGCGTTTCTGGCACTCCGCGCCACCTTCAATCCCTATAGCGGCGGGATGCAGTTGCTTTTCGCCTTCGAAGCGGTGGTGATCGGCGGCTTCGGCTCGCTGTGGGGAACGCTGATCGGCGGAATCCTGCTCGGTGTTGCGCAAAATCTTGGCGCCTTCGTCAATCCGCACGGATTTCTGATCGCCGGCCACGGGTTTTTCCTGGCCATTCTCATCGCCCGGCTCTATCTCGGCCCCCGCCTCGCACGTCTGCGTCTCGCACGTCTGCGTCCACGACGTCCGCGCCCACATGCGGCGCGCCCGGCATGATGGCGGCGCCCGACATGCGGGTCGAGCGTTGGACGCGGCGGGCGCAAGGGTTCGTCGTGAGCCTGCTGCTGCTCGCCCTCGTCCTCGCCTTTGGCCCGCTGCTGTTTTCCGCCGGCATCACCGATCGCCTGAGCGAATTATTCGTCTATGTCATGCTCGCGGTGACGTGGAATTTGCTCGCCGGCTATGGCGGTCTCGTCTCGGTCGGGCAGCAGGCGTTTTTCGGCCTCGGTGCCTATCTCGCGGTGCGGCTCTCGGCCGCCGGCGTCAGCGTCTATCCCGCCCTTCTGCTCGCCGGCCTGATGACCGGGGCGCTGGCGCTGGCGATCGGCGAGGTGATGCTGCGGCTCGAGGGCGGGGAATTCGCGATCGGCATGTGGGTGGTCGCCGAGCTTGCGCATCTTCTCGTCAATCTCGACCCTCTCGTGCAGGGCGAGACCGGCACCTCGCTGATCGCGCTCGACGCCTTCAGCGCCGCGGCACGTCGCGCCGATACGTATTGGGCAGCGTTCGCGGCCATGGTTCTGCTGCTCGTCCTGGTATTCGCCGTGCTGCGCGGGCGGCTCGGCACCGCGCTCCAGGCGATCCGCGACGACGAAATCGCCGCCGCCTCCCTCGGGGTACGCGTCCTTGCGACCAAGCGGGTGGTGTTCATGCTCGCCGCCGGCGGCGCGGCCCTCGCCGGGGCGCTCTGGCTCGCAACGGCGATCACCTTTCAGCCGCACGCCTATTTCAGTGTGCAATGGACGGCGTATATGATTTTCATGACCCTGGTCGGTGGGCTCGGCACCTTCGAGGGGCCGGTGATCGGGGCGGTGCTGTTTTTCACCGTGGAATGGTTGTTCGGGGCGAGCGGGGTCTGGTATCTGATCGGCCTTGGGGCTGCGGCACTCGGCTTTGCGCTGTTTGCGCCGCGTGGCCTTTGGGGTGCATTCACCGAGCGGTTTCCAGAGCGTCTTTTGCCGCTCGGCTATCACGTCGTCGGCGCGCGCGCGGCGGCCGCGGCGGGCGGGGGAGAAGAAAGATGAAAACCGAAATCGGCATCATCGGCGCCGGGCCGGCGGGCCTCTTCCTCGCCCATCTTCTCCGCCGCGCCGGTATCGCCGCGGTGATCCTGGAGAGCCGCACCCGCGCGGAAGTCGAAGGCACGATCCGCGCCGGCGTCCTCGAACACTGGGTGGTCGATCTCATGCGCGAACTCGGCCTTGCCGGCCGGCTCGAACAGATCGCCGATTTTCACGCCGGGATCACCGTGCAATGGCAGGGCGAGCGTCTCCATCTCGACATGCGCGAACTGACCGCGGGCCGGCAGGTGACGGTCTATCCGCAGCATGAGGTGCTGCGCGATCTGATCGCCGGCCTGCTCGCCGCGGGCGGGGAAATCCACTTCGGGGTGGGGGAGACCGCGCTCCACGCCATTGAGAGCGAGCGGCCTTACATCACCTTCCGCCCCGACAAAACCGGGCCCGAGACGCGGCTC